>NZ_BCPO01000061.1:0-35738 GCF_016586105.1 Burkholderia sp. E168m15 | reverse complement strand
AACCGAGGTCGAGTACCTGCCGCCGGACATGGAAGAGGGCTGGGAAGGCTGCCTGTCGGTGCCGGGCATGCGCGGCGTCGTCAGCCGCTACGCGAAGGTGCGCTACAGCGGCTTCGACCAGTTCGGCCAGAAGATCGATCGCGTCGCCGAGGGGTTCCATGCGCGCGTGGTCCAGCATGAGTACGATCACCTGATCGGCAAGCTGTATCCGATGCGGATCACCGATTTCACGCGCTTCGGTTTCACCGAGGTGCTGTTCCCCGGGCTCGATCCGGCCGACGACGACTGATCGTCCGCGCTTCTGCGGAAAAGAAAAAGCCCGCTTGAGCGGGCTTTTTCATTGGATCGCGCACTGGGTGCGCCTGAGGTCAGAACGTCTCGTCGGCGGACAGATAGCGCCATTGGCCTTGCGGCAGCGCGCCGAGCATCACGCGACCCATGCGCACGCGTTTCAGGCCGATCACGTCGAGGCCGACCAGTTCGCACATGCGGCGGATCTGGCGCTTCTTGCCTTCGCGCAGCACGAAGCGCAACTGCTCGCCGTTCTGCCAGCTCACCAGCGCGGGCTTCAGCGCGACGCCGTCGAGCTCGAGGCCGTGGCGCAGCTTCGCGAGCGATTCCGCCGGGAAGTGCTGGTCGATGTCGATCAGTCGCTCGCCGAAGCGCACGCGCACCAGGTATTCCTTGTCGATGTCCGACTGTTCGCCGATCAACTGCTTCGCGATCACGCCGTTTTGCGTCAGCACGAGCAGGCCGGTGGAGTCGATGTCGAGACGGCCGGCCGGTGCGAGTGCATGCAGGTGTTGCGGGGAGAAGCGCACCGGCGAATGGTCGCCGCTCCAGCGGTTCGCGCGCGTGATCAGCACGGCCGCCGGCTCGTAGCCGTCTTCCGCCTGGCCCGATACGTAGCCGACCGGCTTGTGCAGCAGGAGCGTCACTTGCGCGGCCTGCGCGGCGCTCGCACGCTCGTCGATCTCGATCTTCTGGTCGGCGCGCACCTTGGTGCCGAGCGTGTCGATGCGTGCGCCGTCGACGAGCACCCAGCCCTTTTCGATCCATTCGTCGGCTTCGCGGCGCGAGCACATGCCGAGTTCGGACATCCGCTTCGACAGGCGCATCAGTCCCGTTTCGTCGCCGTAGTCGACGTCGGCCGCCGCGCGCTTGACGGGTTGCGCGGTCTTCACCGCGCCGAACGAACGGCGCTCGCCGTCGCGCGTGGGGCGGGCCGGACGGTCGCCGAAGCTGCGCTTCGCGCCGTCGCCGGCGGACTTGTCGCGGTAGGACGGGCGCTTGCTGTCGTCGCCACCTGCTGCACGGCGCGGACGTGCATCGTCGTCGCTGCGGCGCGGCGGACGATCGGACGACGTGCGGCGATCGCCGAAGCTGCGCTTTGCGCCTTCGCCGGCTGCGTTGTCGCGATAGGACGGGCGCTTGCCTTCGTCGGCACCTGCGCGGCGCGGACGTGCATCGTCATCACGGCGCGGCGGACGATCGGACGACGTGCGGCGGTCGCCGAAGCTGCGCTTCGCGCCTTCGCCGGCTGCGTTGTCGCGATAGGGCGCGCGTGTGCTGCCTTCGCCACTCGCGCGACGCGGACGTGCATCGTCATCGCGGCGCGGCGGGCGATCCGACGACGTACGCCGATCGCCAAAACTGCGCTTCGCACCTTCACCGGCCGCGTTCTCGCGATACGGCGCGCGCGCGCCACGCTCGGCACCGCCGTCACGCGGGGCGCGCTTGGCCGGTGCGCGATCCGCGCCCGGACGCTCGGCGCCGGCGGCACCGCGCGGCTTGAACGAGCGCTCGCCGGTAGCGGCGGCCGCAGCGGGCGCCTTCTTCGGGCGGGCCGGCTTATCCCCCGCGGGCGGCGCGGCGGGGCGCACCGCCTTGCGGGCGACGAGGCTGCCGGAGCGGACAGGGGCGCGAGTCGGCGACGCCGGCTTCGGATTCTTGACGGTTAATTTGGTGCGCATAAACGCTGGGATTCATTCAGACTGCGATCGCACGCAGCAATTCGGTTTCGAGCTGGATCTGCAGGCGGTTGTCGGACAGGCCGGCGCCCGCGAGCAGGAAGATGTCTTCGACGCGCTCGCCGAGCGTATTGATCCGCGCCGCATGGACGCCGATCCGATGTTCGGCGAGTACGCGCGCGATCGAATAGAGAAGGCCCGGCCGGTCGTTGGCGGACACGGACAGGATGTAGTACTGACCACGCTCGTCGGCCCGCAGGTCGACGCGCGGCGTGATCGGAAACGTCCGGGACAGCCTCGACAGGCGGCCCTTCGACGGTTCCGGCAGCGATGCGGTTTCGGCGAGCCGCGTCGCGAGCTGCTGCTCGACGAGATTCGCGATGTCGCGGTAACGCACGTCGCGTTCGGTCTGCGTGACGATGAAGTTGTCGAGCGCGTAGCCGTGCCGCGTCGTGCTGACGCGCGCATCGAGCACCGACAGCCCGTTGCGGTCGAAATACGCGCAGATGCCCGCGAACAGGTCGGGGCGATCCTTCACGTACACGAGCACCTGCAGCGCGTCGCCGATCGGCGACGGGCGCGCGCGGACGATCGCGGTTTCGGCGTTCACGTGCCGGTACAGCACGCGCGTCTGCCACGCGATATCGGCCGCGTCGTGACGCAGGAAGAAGCCGACGTCGAGCTGATCCCACAGCGCGCGGTGCGCGTCGTCGGGCACGGTTTCCAGGCGCAGCAGCGCGAGCGCCTGCTCCTGTCGCGACTTCAGCTCCGAATGCGCGTCGGGGTTCGCGCCGCCGAGCACCGCGAGCGTGATGCGGTACAGATCCTCGAGCAGCTTGCCCTTCCACGTGTTCCACACCTTCGGGCTCGTGCCGCGGATATCGGCGACGGTCAGCAGGTAGAGGGCGGTGAGGTAGCGTTCGTTACCGACCACCTCGGCGAAGCGCTTGATGACCTCGGGGTCGCTCGTGTCCTGTTTCTGCGCGACCTGGCTCATCGTCAGGTGATGCTGGACGAGCCACACGATCAGCGCCGCGTCGTCGCCGGCGATGCCGTGCTCACGGCAGAAGCGTCGCGCGTCGGCCATCCCGAGCGTCGAGTGATCGCCGCCGCGGCCCTTCGCGATGTCGTGGAACAGCGCCGCGACGTACAGCACCCACGGGCGCTCGAAGTTGCCGATCAGCTGGCTGCAGAACGGGTATTCGTGCGCATGCTCGGCCACCGCGAAGCGGCGGATGTTGCGCAGCACCATCAGGATGTGCTGGTCGACCGTGTACACGTGGTACAGGTCGTGCTGCATCTGGCCGACGATACGGCGGAAATTCAGCAGATAGCGGCCGAGCACGCTCGTCTGGTTCATCAGCCGGAATGCGTGCGTGATGCCTTCGGGCTGCTGCAGGATCCGCATGAACGTGGCGCGGTTCTGCGGATCGCGGCGCCACGCGTTGTTCATGATCTCGCGCGAGTTGTACAGCGCGCGCAGCGTGCGGGCGGACAGGCCCTTCACGCCGCGGGTCGTCTCATACAGCAGGAACGCTTCGAGGATCGCGTCGGGATGGCGCTCGAACACGCCGTCGTCGACGATCTCGAGCATCCCCTGTTTCTCGACGAAGCGATCGGCCGACAGCACGCGCGTGATGCCGCTCGTCGCGGGGAACAACTGCGCCTCGATGTTCTGGATCAGGATCGTCGCGAGCTGCGTGACGGCTTTCGCGGCCCAGTAGTAGCGGCGCATCAGTTGCTCGCTCGCGCGCTTGGCCTGCGTCGGCTGATAGCCGAAGCTCTCGGCGGCCTGCGTCTGCAGGTCGAACACGAGCATGTCCTGGCGGCGCCCGGCGATCACGTGCAGCCGCGCGCGCAGCGTCTTCAGGAAGCCTTCGTTGCGGCGCAGCTCGCGCGCTTCGCGGTCGGTGATGAGGCCGCGCGTGTCGAGCTCGCGCCAGCTGCTGCCGAAGCCGGCGGCGCGCGCAATCCACAGGATCGTCTGCAGGTCGCGCAGCCCGCCGGGGCTTTCCTTCACGTTCGGTTCGAGGCTGTACGGCGTGTCCTGGAACTTCGCGTGGCGCTGGCGCATCTCGAGCACTTTCGCTGTGAAGAACGCGCGGGCGTCGAGCGCTTCGTGGTAGCGCACGGTGAAGCGCTCGAACAGCGCGGTGCTGCCGACGATGCGGCGCGCTTCCAGCAGCGAGGTCTGCACCGTGACGTCCTGCGACGCCTCCTCGATGCACTGCGCGACCGTGCGCACGCTGCTGCCGATCTCGAGGCCGAGATCCCACGCCATCCCGATGAACCGCTCGATGCGCGCGTCGAGCGCCGCGTCGTGCGCATCCGGTAGCAGCACGAGGATGTCGACGTCGGAATAGGGCGCGAGCTCGCCGCGCCCGTAGCCGCCGACGGCGACGAGCGCGAGCGTCGCGGGCAGTCCGCATTCGTCCCACACGCGCTTCAATGCATCGTCGGTGAGTTTCGACAGCGCGTGCATCAGCGACGCGACGTTCGCCGCGTGACGAAAGCGCTCCAGCATCTCCGTCTTGGCGGCCTTGAATTCGGCGCGCCGCGACAGCGCTTCGGGCGAGGGGGCAGCGTGAGCGCTCATGGGCGGCCGTTCAGGTGCGGGGTGGGGCGGGCTGGCGCGACGGCGCTCAGACGGCGGCGGCCGATTGCGCGAACACGGGGCGCGCCGGCGTGCCGGCCGACACGGTCAGCACCTCGTAGCCGGTTTCGGTGACGAGCACCGTGTGCTCCCATTGCGCGGACAGGCTGCGGTCGCGCGTCTTGACCGTCCACTGGTCGGGCATCGTGCGGATGTCGCGCTTGCCGGCGTTGATCATCGGCTCGATCGTGAAGATCATCCCGGCCTTCAGTTCGATACCGGTGCCCGGGCGACCGTAGTGGACGACCTGCGGGTCCTCGTGGAACACCGTGCCGATGCCATGGCCGCAGTATTCGCGCACGACGCTGTAGCCCTGCGCCTCCGCGTGCTTCTGGATCGCGTAGCCGATGTCGCCGAGGTGCGCGCCGGGCTTGACCTGGTCGATGCCGAGCCACATGCATTCGTAGGTGGTCTGCACGAGGCGCTTCGCGAGGATCGAACCCTCGCCGACGATGAACATCCGGCTGGTGTCGCCGAAGTAGCCGTTCTTGATCACGGTGATGTCGATGTTCAGCGCGTCGCCGTTCTTGATCACCTTCTCGCCGGGAATGCCGTGGCAGATCACGTCGTTGACCGAAATGCAGGTGGCCTTCGGGTACGGCGGATAGCCGGGCGGCTGGTAGTTCAGCGGCGCGGGGATCGTGCCTTGCTCGTTGAGCATGAACTCGTGGCAGAGGCGGTCGAGTTCGGCGGTCGTGACGCCCGCGACGACGTGCGGCGTGATGAAGTCGAGCACTTCGCTGGCGAGACGGCAGGCGACGCGCATCTCCGCGATATCGTGTTCGTTTTTGAGCGTAATAGCCATCGAGGTATGCCTGGAATGCGGTGAATTGACGGATTATCGCACCTTATGGCGGGCCTCGCAGCCCCTGCCGGCCGCGCGGATGCGGGTTTTCGCGGATTGTCCGGCCTGCCGCCGCGCGGCAAGCGGAAGTGCCGCGCGACTTGAGAGCGGACAAATCCGCGTGCTATACTCTTTGGCTAAGTCGATATCCAAATTTGCCGTTGTGCCCCATTTCGGGGCGGCATCGCGGTGAAAGGCTTACGGCACGGGCATTTTGCACGTGCCGAATCGCAAGCCGGCGCAACCAGGGTGCCGTCCGTGCGGAATCCACGTCCTTCGAGGCGGGGTCGCGCGGCGGTACGGCAGCCGGCTTAAGACCCAACCCTCGTGGAGAATTTACATGGCAGTTACGATGCGCCAAATGCTGGAAGCGGGTGTCCACTTCGGTCACCAGACGCGCTTCTGGAACCCGAAGATGGCTCCGTTCATTTTCGGTCACCGCAACAAGATTCACATCATCAACCTCGAAAAGACGCTGCCGATGTTCACGGACGCACAGAAGTACGTGCGCCAGCTGGCAGCGAACCGCGGCACGATCCTGTTCGTCGGCACGAAGCGCCAGTCGCGTGACACGATCGCCCAGGAAGCGCAACGTGCGGGCATGCCGTACGTCAACGCACGCTGGCTCGGCGGCATGATGACCAACTTCAAGACGCTGAAGGTATCGATCAAGCGCCTGAAGGACATGGAAGCGGCCGTCGAATCGGGCGAAACCGAGAAGATGAGCAAGAAGGAAGCGCTGCTGTTCGAACGCGAAATCGCCAAGCTGCAGAAGTCGATCGGCGGCGTGAAGGACATGGGCGGCATTCCGGACGCAATTTTCGTCGTCGACGTCGGCTACCACAAGATCGCCGTCACGGAAGCGAACAAGCTGGGCGTGCCGGTCATCGCCGTGGTCGATACGAACCACTCGCCGGAAGGTGTGGATTACGTGATCCCGGGTAACGACGACTCGAGCAAGGCAGTCGCGCTGTACGCCGAAGGCGTGGCCGACGCGATCCTCGAAGGCCGCGCGAACGCGGTCAACGAAGTGGTCCAGGCCGCACGCGGCGACGACGAGTACGTCGAGGAAAACGCGTAACTGGCCCCGAGCCGGCGCAAAAAGGGGGCTCTCAACAGGCCCCCTTTTTTTAAGCTTGTGCGCCGGACCTGATCGCGCCGAATCGGCGCGGGTCCGGAAACGAATCTCGGCCGTTCGCGTCCAAGCGGGCGGCGTTGTGAATACAGACTCAAGGAGCGAATGATGGCGGCAATTACCGCAAGCATGGTGGCAGAACTGCGCGCAAAGACCGACGCACCGATGATGGAGTGCAAGAAGGCGCTGACGGAAGCCGACGGCGATCTGGCCAAGGCTGAAGAACTGCTGCGCGTCAAGCTCGGCAACAAGGCGAGCAAGGCCGCATCGCGCGTGACGGCAGAAGGCGTCGTCGCATCGTTCGTCGGCGGCAACGCAGGCGCGCTGGTCGAACTGAACTGCGAAACCGACTTCGTCGCGAAGAACGACGACTTCCTCGCGTTCTCGAAGACGGTCGCGGAACTCGTCGCGACGCAGAACCCGGCCGACGTGGCCGCGCTGTCGGCGCTGCCGCTCGAAGGCTCGACCGTCGACGCAGTGCGTCTGGCGCTGATCGGCAAGATCGGCGAGAACGTGTCGATCCGCCGTTTCGTCCGTTTCGAAACCGCGAACAAGATCGCCACGTACCTGCACGGCGCGCGTATCGGCGTGATCGTCGAGTACACGGGTGCGGAAGAGCAGGTCGGCAAGGACGTCGCGATGCACATCGCCGCGATGAAGCCGGTCGCGTTGTCGTCGGCCGACGTGCCGGCTGAACTGATCGACACGGAACGCCGCGTGGCCGAGCAGAAGGCCGCGGAATCGGGCAAGCCGGCCGAAATCGTCGCCAAGATGGTCGACGGCAGCGTCCAGAAGTACCTGAAGGAAGTGTCGCTGCTGAACCAGACGTTCGTGAAGAACGACAAGCAGACGATCGAGCAGATGCTGAAGGCAGCGAATGCGACGGTGCAGAAGTTCGCGCTGTTCGTCGTCGGCGAAGGCATCGAGAAGCGCCAGGACGACTTCGCCGCCGAAGTGGCCGCGCAAGTCGCAGCAGCAAAGCAGCAGTAAGCAGTCAGGCAGCATCCGCGGCGGGCGTCCGCTCCGCCGCGGCCGGCGGCGCCGCCGGCCGGCCGGGAACCCCGGTCCGGTCGTCGGCGCTTGCCCGAATCAGTATTTCGCCCCTACAGTTCGTGGTTGTCATCCTCTCGTCGCTCGGAAGCCCCTATGTCCAATGCCTATAAACGCGTCCTCCTCAAACTCTCCGGCGAAGCGCTGATGGGCGACGATGCCTTCGGCATCAATCGCGCGACGATCGAACGGATGGTGGCCGATATCGCCGAAGTCGTGCGTCTCGGGACGCAGCTCGCGGTCGTGATCGGTGGCGGTAATATTTTCCGTGGTGTCGCGGGCGGCGCGGCCGGCATGGATCGCGCGACGGCCGACTACATGGGGATGCTGGCGACGATGATGAACGCGCTGGCGCTGCAGGACGCGATGCGCCACGCCGGCATCGAGGCGCGCGTGCAGTCCGCGCTGCGCATGGACCAGGTCGTCGAGCCGTACATCCGGCCCCGCGCGATCCGCCAGCTCGAGGAAGGCCGCGTCGTGATCTTCGCGGCCGGCACCGGCAACCCGTTCTTCACGACGGATACCGCCGCTGCGCTGCGCGGTTCGGAAGTGGGCGCCGAAGTCGTGCTGAAGGCGACCAAGGTCGATGGCGTATATTCTGCCGATCCGAAGAAGGATCCGTCGGCCACGCGTTACACGACGATCAGCTTCGACGAGGCGATCAGCCGCAACCTGCAGGTGATGGACGCGACGGCGTTTGCGCTGTGCCGCGACCAGAAGCTGCCGATTCGCGTGTTTTCGATCAACAAGCCGGGCGCGCTCAAGCGCATCGTGCTGGGCGAGGACGAAGGTACGCTCGTCCACGTGTAAACTCCCGCGGATGCGGGCGACCGGCCGCGGCGCGCGACATGCGCCGGGCGGGGCCCGTGTTCTTTGAAGGTTTGAAGGTTCGGAGGTTGAAATGAGTGTCGCTGATGTCAAGAAGGGCGTCGAGCAAAAGATGCAGCGCTCGATCGAAGCGTTCAAGAACGATCTGGCCAAGATCCGTACGGGCCGTGCACACACCGGTCTGCTCGATCACGTGCAGGTCGACTACTACGGCTCGATGGTGCCGATCTCGCAGGTCGCGAACCTGACGCTCGTCGACGCGCGCACGATCGGCGTGCAGCCGTGGGAAAAGAACATGGTCGCGAAGGTCGAGAAGGCCATCCGCGAAGCCGATCTGGGCCTGAACCCGGCAACGACCGGCGACCTGATCCGCGTGCCGATGCCCGCGCTGACGGAAGAGCGCCGCCGCGAGCTGACCAAAGTCGTGAAGAGCGAAGGCGAAACGGCCAAGGTCGCGATCCGCAACCTGCGCCGCGACGCGAACGAAGCGCTGAAGAAGCTCGTGAAGGACAAGGAAATCTCGGAAGACGACGAGCGCCGCGCGAGCGACGACGTGCAGAAGCTGACCGACAAGCACGTTGCCGAAATCGACAAGCTCGTGCAGACCAAGGAAGCCGAGATCATGACGGTCTGACGACCGTCCTCGCGCGCCGCCTTCTTCCCGCATTACTGTCTCAACGGCCATGACCTATACCAGCTCTACCGTTCGCGTGCCTGACGTCGGTGTCGTGCCGCGTCACATCGCGATCATCATGGACGGCAATGGCCGTTGGGCGACCGAACGCCGCTTGCCGCGCGTCGCGGGGCACACCCGCGGCGTCGATGCCGTGCGGGCGGTGGTCGAAGGCTGCGCGCGCGCCGGCGTCGAATACCTGACGCTGTTCGCGTTCAGTTCGGAAAACTGGCGCCGGCCGAACGACGAAGTGTCGTTCCTGATGCGGCTGTTCATCACCGCGCTCGAGCGCGAAGTGGGCAAGCTGCATGCGAACGGGATCCGCCTGCGTGTCGTCGGCGATCTCGACCGTTTCGAGCCGCGCATCCGCGAGCTGATTCGCCGCGCCGAAACCAAGACGGCGCGCAATACCCGTCTGACGCTCACCATCGCGGCCAACTACGGCGGGCGATGGGACATCCTGCAGGCGACGAAGAAGCTCGTCGAGCAGGCCGTGCGCGAAGGCCGCGAGGTCGAGGTGACCGAGGACGCATTCGCGCCGCACCTGGCGATGGCCTACGCGCCGGAGCCCGATCTCTTCATCCGCACCGGCGGCGAGCAACGCGTCAGCAACTTCCTGCTGTGGCAGCTCGCGTACGCCGAATTCTATTTCACCGACAAGTACTGGCCGGATTTCGACGGCGCGGCACTGGCCGACGCGATGGCGTCGTATACCGAGCGCGAGCGCCGTTTCGGGCGCACGAGTGCGCAGCTCGAACCGCAATCGCAGAACGCCGACTCCCTTTCATGCTGAAAACCCGTGTGATCACGGCGATCGTGATGCTGGCAGTGCTGCTGCCGGTGACGCTGTTCGCGCCGCTCGCCGGGTTCGGCGCACTGATCGGCGTCGTGCTGGTGTTCGCCGCGTGGGAATGGGCGCGCCTGCTGAAGCTCGGCGGCGCCGGTCCGGTCGTCTATGCGCTCGTCGCGGCGCTCGCGCTCGCAGCCACCGCGCCGCTCGGCGTCGATGCGGCTGCGTCCCGTCCCCTTTTCATGGCGGCCGGCGTGTTCTGGCTGCTGGTCGGCCCGTTCGCGCTGCGGCGCAAGCCCGCACTCGCGGGCGGCGTCTGGCGGCCGTTCCTGCTGGCCGCCGGCCTGGTCGTGTTTGCCGCCTGCTGGCACGCGCTCGTGGCAGCCCGCGCGCTGGGCGTGCCGTTCGTGCTGTCGCTGCTTCTCGTCGTCTGGCTGGCCGATATCGGCGCATACTTCGCGGGCAAGGCCTTCGGAAAGCGTAAACTGGCCATCACGATCAGCCCCGGCAAGAGCTGGGAAGGCGCGATCGGCGGCTGGTTCGCGGTGATGGTCGTCGCCGGTGTCGCGATGGCCGTGCACGCATTCGAACCGACCCTGTTTTCTGCATTTGCCGCGCGCTACGGGATGCCCGGTGCGTGGGCCGCGCTGACGCTGCTGGTTGCCTACAGCGTGATCGGCGACCTGTTCGAGTCGCTGCTGAAGCGGCAGGCGGGCGTGAAGGATTCGAGCGGACTGCTGCCGGGCCACGGCGGCGTGCTCGATCGTGTCGACGCGCTGCTGCCGGTGCTGCCGCTCGCGATGCTGCTGCTTGGTTAAACCATTATTCCTGTTATGCAAAAACGTCTGACATTGCTCGGTTCCACGGGCTCGATCGGAGACAGCACGCTCGACGTGGTCGCGCGCCATCCCGAGCGCTTCTCGGTCTACGCGCTGACCGCGCACCGCAACGGCGACAAGCTCGTCGAGCAGTGTCTGCGCTTCGCGCCCGAAGTGGCGGTGGTCGGCGATGCCGCAACCGCCGCGCACGTCGACGCGAAACTGCGCGCGGCGGGCAGCAAGACGGTCGTGCTGCACGGGCCGCAGGCGCTCGTCGACGTGTCGAAGAGCGACGGCTGCGACACGGTGGTCGCGGCGATCGTCGGCGCGGCCGGCCTCGCGCCGAGCCTGGCGGCCGCCCGCGCCGGCAAGCGGATCCTGCTCGCGAACAAGGAAGCGCTCGTGATGTCGGGCGCGATCTTCATGGACGCCGTGCGCGACCATGGCGCGATCCTGCTGCCGGTCGACAGCGAGCACAACGCGATCTTCCAGTGCATGCCGCGCGACGCGGCCGAGCACGGCGGGATCTCGAAGATCATCCTGACCGCGTCGGGCGGGCCGTTCCGCACGCGTGAACCGGCCACGCTCGTCGACGTGACGCCGGACGAGGCATGCAAGCACCCGAACTGGGTGATGGGCCGCAAGATCTCGGTCGATTCCGCGACGATGATGAACAAGGGCCTCGAGGTGATCGAGGCGCACTGGATCTTCGGGCTGCCGGGCGACCGGATCGATGTGCTGATCCATCCGCAGAGCGTGATCCATTCGCTCGTGTCGTACCGCGACGGCTCGGTGCTCGCGCAGCTCGGCAACCCCGACATGCGCACGCCGATCGCCCACGCGCTCGCATTCCCCGAGCGCGTCGATGCGGGCGTTGACCAGCTCGACCTCGCGCAGATCGCCCAGCTGTCGTTCGAGAAGCCCGATTACGCGCGCTTCCCGTGCCTCGCGCTCGCGCTGAAGGCACTCGAGGAAGGCGGTATCGCGAGCGCCGCATTGAACGCGGCGAACGAAGTGGCGGTCGAAGCATTTCTCGAGCGCCGGATCGGCTTCATGGCGATCGCGGCGACGGTCGACGCCGTGCTCAACACGCTGCCGAACCGCGCGCCCGACGGGCTCGACGACGTCCTCGCGGCGGATGCCGAGGCTCGCCGCCTCGCCGCCGCGATCATTGCGAAAGCGCCTGCGCCACGCGTGGAGCGTACTGTCTGAATGGGGTGCTCATGAACGTGCTGGTCGAACTGGTCGCGTTTGCGGTGGCGATCGGGGTACTGGTCGTCGTGCATGAGTACGGACATTATCGCGTCGCGCGCTGGTGCGGCGTGAAGGTGCTGCGTTTCTCGATCGGCTTCGGCCAGCCCATCGCGCGCTGGGTCAGCCGCAGGACGGGCACCGAGTGGACGCTGTCCGTGCTGCCGCTCGGCGGCTACGTGAAGATGCTCGACGAGCGCGATCCGGGCCCGGGCGGCATCCCGGCCGAAGAGCTCGGCCAGGCATTCAACCGCCAGTCGGTCTACAAGCGCATCGCGATCGTCGCGGCCGGGCCGATTGCAAACTTCCTGCTGGCAATCGCACTGTTTTCCCTCGTATTCGCCACCGGCGTGACCGAGCCGACCGCGATCGTCGCGCCGCCGGCCGCCGGCACCGCAGCGGCTCGCGCGGGCTTCGACGGCAGCGAGACGGTCGTGTCGATCCGCAACGCGCAGGGCGGCGAGTCCGAGCCGGTGCGATCGTGGTCGGACCTGCGCTGGAAGCTGCTGTCGGCCGCGTTCGACCATCGCGAGGTCGTGCTCGGCGCGCGCGACGGCAATGCGACGTTCGACTTCCGCGTCGACCTCCGCAACGTGCCCGACAGCCAGCTCGACGACGACTTCATGGCCCATCTGGGCTTCGAGGCCGGCGGCGGCACGTTGTCGGTCGCGTCGGTGCAGCCGGGCAGCGCGGCGGAGCAGGCCGGCCTGAAGGTCGGCGACAAGCTGGTCGCGCTCGACGGCAAGCCGATCGGCGGCGCGGCGCGTTTCATCGATACGGTGAAGCACCATGCGGGCCAGCCGCTCGAGCTGCGGATCGAGCGCAATGGCGCCGCACAGACGGTGTCGATCGTGCCGCAGATGCAGCGTGACGACGAATCGGGGCAGCAGATCGGCCGCATCGGCGCGGCGCTGTCGATGCACGCGCCGTCGGTGGACGTGCGCTACGGGCCGATCGAGAGCCTGCGGCTCGGCGCGCACCGCACGTGGGACATTTCCGTGTATTCGCTGAAGATGTTCGGGCGGATGATCACGGGCAACGCGTCGCTGAAGAACCTGTCCGGCCCGGTGACGATCGCCGACTACGCAGGCAAGAGCGCGCGGCTCGGTCCGTCGGCGTTCCTGTCGTTCCTCGCCCTTGTCAGCATTAGCCTTGGCGTCCTGAACTTGTTGCCGATTCCCGTTTTGGACGGGGGGCATCTGTTATATTATGCGGTTGAAGCCGCGACCGGGAAAGCCGTCTCGGAGCGCTGGCAGCTGATTCTGCAAAGAGCCGGGTTGATCTGCATCGTCGCGTTGTCGGCGATCGCGCTGTTCAACGATCTGGCTCGGTTAATCCATTTCTGAAGCGTCAGGCGGCGGCCGCTGGCCAGCCGCCCGATTTGATGCAGCTAAATATTGGGGATGCATGTTGTTCAAACCTCATCGCTTTGTACCTAAGACAGTTGCAGCGGCCGCGCTCGCCGCGCACGGCCTCGCGGCGCATGCAGCGGCACCGTTCGTGGTGCAAGACATCAAGATCGAGGGGCTGCAGCGCGTCGAAGCGGGTTCGGTGTTCGCCTATCTGCCGATCAAGCAGGGCGATACCTTCACGGACGACAAGGCATCCGAAGCAATCCGCGCGTTGTACGCGACGGGCTTTTTCAACGACGTGCGCGTCGCCACGCAGGGCAACGTCGTGATCGTGCAGGTGCAGGAGCGTCCGGCCATCGCGTCGATCGACTTCACCGGCACGAAGGAATTCGACAAGGACAACCTGACGAAGGCGCTGCGCGCGGTCGGCCTCGCCGATGGCCGCTACTACGACAAGGCGCTCGTCGACAAGGCGGAGCAGGAGCTCAAGCGCCAGTACCTGACGCGCGGCTTCTATGCGGCCGAGGTCAAGACGACGATCACGCCGGTCGACGCGAACCGCGTGTCGATCCTGTTCGCGGTGGCCGAAGGCCCGAGCGCGAAGATCCGCCAGATCAACTTCATCGGCAACAAGGCGTTCAGCACCAGCACGCTGCGCGACGAGATGCAGCTGTCGACGCCGAACTGGTTCTCCTGGTACACGAAGAACGACCTGTACTCGAAGGAAAAGCTCACGGGCGACCTCGAGGCCGTGCGCTCGTACTACCTGAACCGCGGCTACCTCGAGTTCAACATCGAGTCGACCCAGGTGTCGATCTCGCCGGACAAGAAGGACATGTACCTGACGGTCACGCTGCACGAAGGCGAGCCGTACACGGTGTCGGGCATCAAGCTGTCGGGCAACCTGCTCGATCGCGAGGCCGAGCTCAACAAGCTGATCAAGATCAAGCCGGGCGACCGCTTCTCGGCCGAAAAGCTGCAGCAGACCACCAAGTCGATCGTCGACAAGCTCGGTGAATACGGCTACGCATTCGCGACCGTCAACGCGCAGCCGGACATCGACCAGGCGAACCACAAGGTGAACCTGAACCTCGTCGTCGATCCGAGCCGCCGCGTGTACGTGCGCCGCATCAACGTGGTCGGCAACACGCGCACGCGCGACGAAGTGGTGCGCCGCGAGATGCGCCAGCTCGAAAGCTCGTGGTTCGACTCGAACCGCCTCGCGCTGTCGAAGGACCGCGTGAACCGCCTCGGCTACTTCACCAACGTCGACGTGACGACGGTGCCGGTCGAAGGCACGAACGACCAGGTCGACGTGAACGTGAAGGTCGACGAAAAACCGACCGGCGCGATCACGCTGGGTGCCGGCTTCTCGTCGACGGACAAGGTCGTGCTGTCGGCCGGCGTGTCGCAGGACAACGTGTTCGGTTCGGGCACGAGCCTGTCGGTGAACGTCAACACCGCGAAGAGCTACCGCACGCTGACCGTCACGCAGGTCGACCCGTACTTCACGGTCGATGGCATCAAGCGGATCACCGACGTCTTCTACCGCACGTACCAGCCGCTCTACTATTCGACGAGCTCGAGCTTCCGGATCATCAGCGCGGGCGGCAACCTGAAGTTCGGCATTCCGTTCTCGGAAGTCGACACCGTCTACTTCGGCGCGGGCTTCGAGCAGAACCGCCTGGACGTCGATTCGAACACGCCGCAGAGCTACCAGGATTACGTGAACCAGTTCGGCCGCGTGTCGAACACGGTGCCGCTGACGGTCGCATGGTCGCGCGACGCGCGTGACAGCGCGCTGATTCCGAGCCGCGGCTACTTCACGCAGGCGAACATGGAGTACGGCGTGCCGGTCGGCAAGATCCAGTACTACAAGGCCGACCTGCAGGCGCAGTACTACTATTCGTTCTCGCGCGGCTTCATCCTGGGCCTGAACCTGCAAGGCGGCTACGGTAACGGTATCGGTAACCCGTACCCGATCTTCAAGAACTACTACGCGGGCGGTATCGGCTCCGTGCGTGGCTACGAGCCGAGCTCGCTGGGCCCGCGCGACACGAAGACGAACGATCCGATCGGCGGTTCGAAGATGCTGGTCGGCAACATCGAGCTGACGTTCCCGCTGCCGGGCACGGGTTACGACCGCACGCTGCGCGTGTTCACGTTCCTCGACGGCGGTAACGTGTGGGGCAATGCGCCGGGCGGCACGAGTACGGGCGCCAACGGCCTGCGTTACGGCTACGGTGTGGGTCTCGCGTGGATCTCGCCGATCGGCCCGCTGAAGCTGAGCCTGGGCTTCCCGCTGCAGAAGCACGAAGGCGACCAGTACCAGAAATTCCAGTTCCAGATCGGGACGGCGTTCTGACCGAACGCATGACAACAGCAACGAGAGGGTAATTTTGCTAACCGGTAAGTTTTCGAAACGAGTGATGTGCGCGCTGACCGTTGCGCTGGCCCTGGGCGCGGCAACGGTGCACGCACAGGACGTCGCCCGCATCGCGGCGGTCAATTCGGATCGGATCCTGCGCGAGTCGGCGCCCGCCAAGGCGGCGCAGACGAAGCTCGAAGCCGAGTTCGCGAAGCGTGACAAGGATCTGCAGGACCTGGCGGCGCGTCTGAAGTCGATGTCCGATTCGCTGGACAAGAACGGCGCGTCGCTGTCGGCGGCCGATCGCGCGCAGAAGCAGCGCGATCTGGCGCAGCTCGACACCGACTTCCAGCGCAAGCAGCGCGAGTTCCGCGAAGACCTGAACCAGCGTCGCAACGAAGAGCTGGCGGCCGTGCTGGAAAAGGCGAACAAGGTCATCAAGCAGATCGCCGAGCAGCAGAATTACGACCTGATCGTGCAGGAAGCCGTGTACGTCAGCCCGCGCATCGACATCACCGACAAGGTGCTCAAGGCGCTCGCGTCCGGCTCGACGAACTGAACGGAGCAGACGACGAATGGCATTGACGCTTGAGGAACTCGTAAAACGGTTCGGCGGCGAGATCGCCGGCGACGCACAGTGCAAGGTGGGCGGGCTCGCACCGCTCGACCAGGCGGGCCCTCAGCAGCTCGCGTTCCTCGCGAACCCGAAGTACCTGTCGCAGGTCGAGTCGACCCGCGCCGGTGCGGTCCTGATCGCACCGAAGGATCTGGAAAAGCTGGGTGCGGCCGCTCAAGGCCGGACGGCCGGCCCCCGCAACTTCATCGTGACGCCGAATCCGTACGCGTACTTCGCGCGCGTCGCGCAGATGTTCATCGATCTCGCCACGCCGCCGCGCGCGGCCGGCGTGCATCCGAGCGCGACGATCGATCCGGCCGCGAAGGTCGCCGCGACCGCGGTGATCGGCCCGCACGTGACGATCGAGGCCGGCGCGGTGATCGAAGACGGCGTGCAGCTCGACGCGAACGTGTTCGTCGGCCGCGGCACGACGATCGGCGCCGGCTCGCATTTTTATCCGAACGCATCGGTGTACCACGGCTGCAAGGTCGGCCCGCGCGCGATCGTCCATGCGGGCGCCGTGATCGGTTCCGACGGCTTCGGCTTCGCACCGGATTTCGTCGGTGACGGCGACGCGCGCACCGGCAGCTGGGTCAAGATCCCGCAGGTCGGCGGCGTGACGATCGGCCCGGACGTCGAAATCGGCGCGAACACGACGATCGATCGCGGTGCGATGGCGGATACCGTCATCGAGGAATGCGTGAAGATCGACAACCAGGTCCAGATCGGCCACAACTGCCGGATCGGCGCGTACACGGTGATCGCCGGCAGCGCCGGCATCGCGGGCAGCACGACGATCGGCCGCCACTGCATGATCGGTGGCGCGGCCGGGATCGCCGGCCACGTGACGCTCGGCGACTATGTGATCATCACCGCGAAGTCGGGCGTATCGAAGTCGCTGCCGAAGGCCGGCATCTATACCAGCGCGTTTCCGGCCGTCGACCACGGCGAATGGAACAAGAGCGCCGCGCTCGTGCGCAACCTCGACAAGCTGCGCGAGCGCATCAAGGCGCTCGAAGCCGCGCTCGCCGCCCAGGGCGGCACCGACGCCTGAGCGCATCATGCGAGACCACGAACCGGGCACGGCCAGCGCAACCGGCCCGGTTTGCCAGACGGGGCCGCGCGGCGGCCCGCTTCAGCCTTTGCATCACCACCGCGCAGCCTCTGCGTGAGACGAACCATCATGAGCACTGAAAAAATCAATCTCGACATCCACAAGATCCTCACGCTGCTGCCGCATCGCTACCCGATTCTGCTCGTCGATCGCGTGCTCGAACTCGAGCCGCACAAAGGGATCAAAGCGCTGAAGAACGTGTCGATCAACGAGCCGTTCTTCCAGGGGCATTTCCCGAAGCGGCCGGTGATGCCGGGTGTGCTGATCCTCGAGGCGCTCGCCCAGGCCGCGGCGCTGCTGACGTTCGCGGAAGAGCAGCCGAAGGACCCGGAGAACACGCTGTATTACTTCGTCGGGATCGACGGCGCGCGCTTCAAGCGCGTGGTCGAACCGGGCGACCAGCTGATCCTGAACGTGACGTTCGAGCGCTACATCCGCGGCATCTGGAAGTTCAAGGCGGTGGCGGAAGTGGACGGCAAGGTGGCGGCGGAAGCCGAACTGATGTGCACGGTCAAGACGGCCGACGCGGCGCCCTGAGCGACGCGGCACGCATGGGTAACATCACGCGAACAACGCGACACATCATATCGAGAGGCAACGGCGCATGACCAGGATTCATCCTACCGCGATCGTCGAACCGGGCGCGCAGATCGACGAATCGGTCGAGATCGGCCCGTACGCGATCGTCGGCCCGCACGTCACGATCGGCGCGCGCACGACGATCGGCTCGCACAGCGTGATCGAAGGCCATACGACGCTCGGCGAGGACAACCGCATCGGCCATTACGCGTCGGTCGGCGGTCGTCCGCAGGACATGAAGTACAAGGACGAGCCGACGAAGCTCGTGATCGGCAACCGCAACACGATCCGCGAATTCACGACGATCCACACGGGCACCGTGCAGGACGTCGGCGTGACGACGCTCGGCGACGACAACTGGATCATGGCCTACGTGCACATCGGCCATGACTGCCGCGTCGGCAACAACGTGATCCTGTCGAGCAACGCGCAGATGGCCGGTCACGTCGAGATCGGCGACTTCGCGATCATCGGCGGGATGTCGGGCGTGCACCAGTTCGTGCGCATCGGCGCGCACTCGATGCTGGGCGGCGCGTCGGCGCTCGTGCAGGACATCCCCCCGTTCGTGATCGCAGCCGGCAACAAGGCCGAGCCGCACGGGATCAACGTCGAAGGGCTGCGCCGGCGCGGCTTCTCGGCCGATGCGATCTCGGCGCTGCGCAGCGCGTACCGCGTGCTGTACAAGAACGGCCTGTCGCTGGAAGAAGCGAAGGTGCAACTGCGCGAACTCGCGGAAGCGGGCGGCGACGGCGATGCACCGGTGACGGCGCTCGTCGAGTTCATCGACGCGTCGCAACGCGGCATCATCCGCTAAGCGATGCCGCTCCCGACCAATCAGCTGCGACTCGCGATGGTGGCCGGCGAGCCGTCGGGCGACCTGCTCGCGGCGTCGCTGCTCGGCGGGCTGCGCGAGCGGCTGCCCGAATCGGCCCAGTATTACGGGATCGGCGGGCAGCGCATGATCGCGCAGGGCTTCGACTCGCACTGGCAGATGGACAAGCTGACCGTGCGCGGCTATGTCGAGGCGCTGGGCCAGATTCCAGAGATCCTGCGGATTCGCGGCGAACTGAAGCGCCAGCTGCTCGCCGAGCGGCCGGCCGCGTTCATCGGCGTCGACGCACCCGATTTCAACTTCAACGTCGAGCAGGCCGCGCGCGACGCGGGCATTCCGTCGATCCACTTCGTGTGCCCGTCGATCTGGGCGTGGCGCGGCGGCCGCATCAAGAAGATCGCGAAGTCCGTCGATCACATGCTGTGCCTGTTCCCGTTCGAGCCGGCGATCCTCGACAAGGCGGGCGTCGCATCGACCTACGTCGGTCATCCGCTCGCCGACGACATCCCGCTCGAACCCGACACGCATGGCGCCCGCATCGCACTGGGTCTGCCGGCCGACGGCCCCGTGATCGCGGTGCTGCCGGGCAGCCGGCGCTCGGAGATCGCGCTGATCGGCCCCACGTTCTTCGCGGCGATGGCGTTGATGCAGCAGCGCGAACCCGGCGTGCGGTTCGTGATGCCGGCCGCGACGCCCGCACTGCGCGAACTGCTGCAGCCGCTCGTCGACGCGCACCCGCAACTCGCGTTGACGATCACCGACGGCCGCTCGCAGGTCGCGATGACGGCCGCCGACGCGATCCTCGTGAAGAGCGGCACCGTCACGCTGGAAGCCGCGCTGCTGAAGAAGCCGATGGTGATCTCGTACAAGGTGCCCTGGCTGACCGGGCAGATCATGCGCCGGCAGGGCTACCTGCCGTATGTCGGCTTGCCGAACATCCTGGCGGGTCGCTTCGTCGTGCCCGAGCTGCTGCAGCATTTCGCGACGCCCGAGGCGCTCGCCGATGCGACGCTCACGCAACTGAGCGACGACGCGAACCGCCGCACGCTGACCGAAGTGTTTACCGAAATGCATCTGTCGCTGCGGCAGAACACGGCCGCGAAGGCGGCCGAGGCCGTCGTGCGCGTGCTCGAACAACGCAAGGGGCGCGCATGACCGCAATCCGTGCGCCACGCCGCCGTGCGTCGAGCGACGTGCAGGGCGGTTTCGACTTCAGCCGTCCGGACGAGATCGTCTGCGGCGTCGACGAAGCCGGCCGCGGCCCGCTCGCGGGGCCGGTAGTCGCCGCCGCGGTGATCCTCGATCCGGCACAGCCGATCGACGGGCTCGACGATTCGAAAGTGCTGTCCGCGAAGAAGCGCGACGCGCTGTACGACCTGATCGTCACGCGTTCGCACGCGTATTGCGTCGCGTCGGCGAGTGTCGACGAGATCGATACGCTGAATATCCTGCATGCGACGATGCTCGCGATGAAGCGGGCCGTCGAAGGCCTGTCGGTACTGCCGACGCTCGCGCAGATCGACGGCAACCGCTGCCCGACGCTGAGCGTGCGTGCCGAGGCGATCGTCAGTGGCGACGCGCTCGTGCCGAGCATCTCGGCCGCGTCGATCCTAGCGAAGGTCACGCGCGACCGGATGCTGGTCGACCTGCATGAACGCTTCCCGGTGTACGGTTTCAACGTGCATGCGGGCTACGGCACCGCGAAACACCTTGCCGCACTTCGCGAGCACGGCCCGTGCGAAGCG
The DNA here is from genome assembly GCF_016586105.1 of Burkholderia sp. E168m15. Taxonomy (NCBI): domain Bacteria; kingdom Pseudomonadati; phylum Pseudomonadota; class Betaproteobacteria; order Burkholderiales; family Burkholderiaceae; genus Burkholderia; species Burkholderia sp. E168m15. The sequence continues at coordinate 15,120 of NZ_BCPO01000061.1, read as the reverse complement.
CATCGGCGCTCGTTCGCGCCGGTTCGCGCGGCGCTTGACCTGATTCGATGAAAAGCATCACTTCCCGCGACAATCCGCTGTACAAGCGCCTGAAGGCGCTCGCGGGTTCGACGCCCCATCAGCGCCGCAGCGGCCAGGCGCTGCTCGAAGGCTTCCATCTGGCAAGCGCGTACCTCGATACGGGCGCGACGCCCGAGCTGTGCGTCACGACCGAAGGCGCGCTCGGCCACGCCGAGGCGCAGGCGATCGTCGCACGCATCGACGCGCAGCGGATCGTCACGCTGCCGGACGCGCTGTTCGGGCAGTTGTCGAACGTCGTCAACGGCGTCGGCTTCCTGCTGCTGGTCGACCGGCCGGCGCACCCGCTGCCCGAACGCGTGACGCACACGTCGGTCGTGCTCGACGGCGTGCAGGATGCCGGCAACGTCGGCTCGATCCTGCGCAGCGCGGCGGCGGCCGGCGTGCGTCACGTGTTCTGCGCGCCGGGGACGGCCTATGCGTGGTCGTCGAAGGTGCTGCGCTCGGGCATGGGCGCGCATTTCCTGCTGTCGATCCATGAGGACGTCGAAGCTGAGGCGCTGGCCGAACGCCTCGACGTCCCGGTCGCGCTGACCGACTCGCACGGCGCGCAGGCGGTCTACGACTGCGACCTGTCGGGACCTGTCGCCTGGGTGTTCGGCAACGAAGGTGCCGGCGTGTCGGCATTCTGGCGCGACGCGGCCACGCATCGCGTGACGATTCCGCAGCCGGGCGGGATGGAGTCGCTGAACGTCGCGGCGGCGGCGGCAGTGTGCCTGTTCGAGCAGGTACGGCAGCAGCGGCCGGCGTGACGCCGCACGCGGTGCATGTGCCGTAAAACGAAACAAGGCCGCGTTTGACGCGGCCTTGTTGCTTTCGGCGACGGCCTGACGGCCGCCAGCGCTTCCGCGCTCAGTACGACTGCCGGTCGAGCCGGATTTCCTGCAGGATCGTCGTCGCGATTTCCTCGATCGACTTGTGCGTCGACGATAGCCATTTGATCCCTTCGCGGCGCATCATCGCTTCGGCCTCGTTGATCTCGTAACGGCAGTTCTCGGGTGCCGCGTACTTGCTGCCCGGCCGGCGCTCGTTGCGGATCTCCGACAGGCGCTGCGGGTCGATCGACAGCCCGAACAGCTTCTCGCTGTACGGCGCCAGCGCCGACGGCAGCTTGCCGCGTTCGAAGTCTTCTGGAATCAGCGGATAGTTGGCCGCCTTCACGCCGTACTGCATCGCGAGATACAGGCTCGTCGGCGTCTTGCCGCTGCGCGACACGCCGACGAGGATCACGTCGGCCTCCGACAGGTTGCGATTCGACTGGCCGTCGTCGTGCGCGAGCGAGAAGTTGATCGCCTCGATCCGCGTCTTGTATTCCTCGGTGTCCGCGTTCTGGTGGCCGCGGCCCATCGCGTGGCTCGACTTGAGCTCGAGTTCCTGCTCGAGCGGTTCGACGAAGCGCTGGAACATGTCGAGCACGAGCGCGTTCGAGCGTTTGACGATGTCGTTCGACTCGCTGTCGACGAGCGTCGTGAACACGATCGCGCGACGGCCGTCGTGCACGGCGGCCTCGTTGATCTTTTCGACGGTCGCATAGGCCTTGTCGAGCGAGTCGACGAACGGCACGCGCACGAGACGGAATTTCTGGTCGAACTGGGAGAGGATCGAGTGCGCGAAGGTTTCGGCAGTGATCCCGGTGCCGTCGGAGACGATGAATACGGTAGGCAGCATGAATCTGGACGTCGAGCGTGAAGGGCAGTTGCGCGGGCGGCTGGAGGCGAGCCTCCAGACCCAGTGACAAGGTCGCGCCACATCCGGCAGCCGGCACGGTAGAATAGCGGCAACCTGTTGGATAAGCAATTGCGGGGGCAGGGCGCGAACGGCGCCCCGTGGCTGGGCCGCGCGATTCCGGAACTCCCGGCAAGTCTGGCGATTTGTCTGAAAATATCGCCCTTCTGCCGGGATTTTTGCAAATCGGGTCGGAAGATTTCCGCCGCTGCGAGTGTTTATCTAACAGGTTGCGCAAGACGCGCCGCGCCTTTTTGCAAGCGCCCGTGTTCGAGCCCACTTGCGCGATCGAGCATTTTTTTCACACTTAGGGGCTTGTATGACTAACGCAGCAAACGTCGCAAAGGACCAGGCGTATGTAATTCCGTTCGAGCAGTTGCGGATGACCGATGTGGAAATCGTGGGCGGCAAGAATGCGTCGCTCGGCGAGATGATCAGCCAGCTTTCCGAAGCAGGCGTTCGCGTACCCACCGGTTTCGCCACGACCGCGCTCGCATTCCGCGATTTCCTCAAGCACAACGACCTCACCGATCGCATCGCCAAGCGTCTCGAGTCGCTCGACATCGACGACGTGAAGGCGCTCGCCGAAGCCGGTGCCGAAATCCGTAAATGGATCGTCGACGCACCGCTGCAGCCGCGCCTCGAGCAGGAAATCCGCGCGCAGTTCGAAGTGCTGAAGAACGGCTCGCCGAGCGAGCTGTCGTTCGCGGTGCGCTCGTCCGCGACCGCGGAAGATCTGCCCGACGCCTCGTTCGCCGGCCAGCAGGAGTCGTATCTGAACGTCGTCGGCATCGACGACGTGCTCGACCGCATGAAGCACGTGTTCGCGTCGCTGTACAACGACCGCGCGATCTCGTACCGCGTGCACAAGGGCTTCACGCACGCCGAAGTCGCGCTGTCTGCCGGTGTGCAGCGCATGGTCCGCTCGGACGTCGGCGCCGCCGGCGTGATGTTCACGATCGACACCGAATCGGGTTTCAAGGACGCCGTGTTCATCACGTCGAGCTACGGCCTGGGCGAAACCGTCGTGCAGGGCGCGGTGAACCCGGACGAGTTCTACGTGTTCAAGACGACGCTCGCGCAGGACAAGTACCCGATCATCCGCCGCTCGATCGGCTCGAAGCTGATCAAGATGGAATTCACGCAGCCGGGCGAGCCGGGCCGCGTGAAGACGGTCGACGTGCCGCACGAGCAGCGCAACCGCTACTCGATCACGGATGAGGACGTGATCGAGCTGGCGAAGTACGCGGTCATCATCGAGAAGCACTATCAGCGTCCGATGGACATCGAGTGGGGCAAGGACGGCCGCGACGGCAAGATCTTCATCCTGCAGGCACGTCCGGAAACGGTGAAGAGCCAGGCATCCGGCAAGGCAGAGCAGCGCTTCAAGCTGAAGGGTCAGTCGCAGGTGCTCGCGACGGGTCGTGCGATCGGCCAGAAGATCGGCGCGGGCCCCGTGCGCGTGATCCAGGATCCGTCGGAAATGGAACGCGTGCAGCCGGGCGACGTGCTGGTGGCCGACATGACCGACCCGAACTGGGAGCCGGTGATGAAGCGCGCGGCGGCGATCGTCACGAACCGTGGCGGCCGTACCTGCCACGCGGCGATCATCGCGCGTGAACTCGGCGTGCCGGCCGTCGTCGGCTGCGGCGATGCGACCGACATCCTGAAGGACGGCGCGCTCGTCACCGTGTCGTGCGCGGAAGGCGACGAAGGCAAGATCTACGACGGGCTGCTCGAGACGGAAGTCACGGAAGTGCAGCGCGGCGAGCTGCCGGAAATCCCGGTCAAGATCATGATGAACGTCGGCAACCCGCAGCTCGCGTTCGACTTCTCGCAACTGCCGAACGGCGGCGTGGGTCTCGCGCGTCTCGAGTTCATCATCAACAACAACATCGGCGTTCACCCGAAGGCGATTCTCGAGTACCCGAACATCGACCAGGACTTGAAGAAGGCGGTCGAGAGCGTGGCGCGCGGCCACGCGTCGCCGCGTCAGTTCTACGTCGACAAGCTGACGGAAGGCGTCGCGACGATCGCGGCGGCGTTCTATCCGAAGCCGGTGATCGTGCGTCTGTCCGACTTCAAGTCGAACGAGTACAAGAAGCTGATCGGCGGTTCGCGTTACGAGCCGGACGAGGAAAACCCGATGCTGGGCTTCCGCGGCGCGTCGCGCTACATCGCCGAGGACTTCGCGCAGGCGTTCGAGATGGAATGCCGTGCACTGAAGCGCGTGCGTGACGAGATGGGCCTGACCAACGTCGAGATCATGGTGCCGTTCGTGCGGACCGTGAAGCAGGCGGAGCGCGTGGTCGGCCTGCTCGAGAAGTTCGGCCTGAAGCGTGGCGAAAACGGCCTGCGCCTTGTGATGATGTGCGAAGTCCCGACCAACGCGATCCTCGCCGAAGAGTTCCTGGAACACTTCGACGGTTTCTCGATCGGCTCGAACGACCTCACGCAGCTCACGCTCGGCCTCGACCGCGATTCGGGCATGGAACTGCTGGCAGTCGACTTCGACGAGCGCGACCCGGCCGTCAAGTTCCTGCTGAAGCGTGCGATCGATACGTGCCGCAAGATGGGCAAGTACGTCGGGATCTGCGGCCAGGGCCCGTCCGATCACCCGGACTTCGCGCAATGGCTGACGGACGAAGGCATCGTGTCGATCTCGCTGAACCCCGACACGATCATCGATACGTGGCAGGCGCTCGCCGCCAACCGCAAGTAACGAGTCGTGATGCAACTTCGACGAAAGGGCGGTCCGCCGCACTTTCGTTGAAGGCAAAATGCAAGGTTCGTGCTATAAACACCCCGGTAAGCGCCGGGGTGTTTTTTTTCGTCGGTACTCGCCGGGCCGCCCCAAGAGTGCCGACCGCCCCCGCGGGGGGCAGCGAGCGCAGTGAGCGTGGGGGTCGTTTTCCTTCGGTACTCGCCGGGCTGTCCAAGAGTACCGACCGCTTCGCACAGCCGCGAGCGCAGCGAATATAGTGAGCATCGGGGACGTTTTTCTGGAGACCACAATGATGTCGGGGCATCTGTTCTGGTGGGTCGGGGTCGGCGTGCTGGTCGTGGCCGAATTGCTGACCGGCACGTTCTATCTGTTGATGATCGCGCTCGGCTTTCTCGCCGGCGGGTTGTTGCAACTGGCCGGTTTCGCGCCGCACGTGCAGTTCGGCGCGGCGGCCGCGGTCGCGATCGTCGCGATGATCGTGCTGCGCCGTTCGGGGCTCGGCCGCAAGCAGAAGCGCGACACGTCGACGAATCCCGACGTCAATCTCGATATCGGCTCGACCGTCACGGTCGACGCGTGGCGTGACGGCCGCGCGCGCGTGCAGTATCGCGGTGCCGACTGGGACGTCGAACTCGCGCACGGCGAGCGCGACGATGCGCGCGTGTACCAGGTGAGCGCCGTGCGCGGCAATTGCCTCGTGGTCGTGGCGAAACCCGCGGGCTGATCGTCCGCTGATACAACAACAAGGAGGAAATGCTTCATGGATTCGCTGATCATCTGGGTTGTCCTGCTCGTCATCGCGATCGTGATCGTGTCGAAGACGGTGAAGATCGTGCCGCAGCAGCATGCATGGGTGCTCGAGCGCTTCGGGCGCTACCACGCGACGCTGTCGCCCGGTCTCAATATCGTGCTGCCGTTCGTCGATCGCATCGCGTACCGGCACGTGCTGAAGGAAATTCCGCTCGACGTGCCGAGTCAGGTCTGTATCACGCGCGACAACACGCAGTTGCAGGTCGACGGCGTGCTGTATTTCCAGGTGATGGACCCGATGAAGGCGTCGTACGGGTCGAGCAACTTCGTGCTCGCGATCACGCAGCTGTCGCAGACGATGCTGCGCTCGGTGATCGGCAAGCTCGAGCTCGACAAGACCTTCGAGGAGCGCGATTTCATCAACCACAGCATCGTGTCGGCGCTCGACGACGCCGCGGCGAACTGGGGCGTGAAAGTGCTGCGCTACGAGATCAAGGACCTGACGCCGCCGAAGGAGATCCTGCATGCGATGCAGGCGCAGATCACCGCGGAGCGCGAAAAGCGTGCGCTGATCGCCGCATCCGAAGGCCGCAAGCAGGAGCAGATCAACCTCGCGTCGGGGGCGCGCGAAGCCGCGATCCAGAAGTCGGAAGGCGAGCGGCAGGCCGCGATCAACCAGGCGCAGGGCGAAGCCGCCGCGATTCTGGCGGTGGCCGAGGCGAACGCGCAGGCGATCCAGAAAATCGCGAGCGCGATCCAGTCGCAAGGCGGGATGGACGCGGTGAACCTGAAGGTCGCCGAGCAGTATGTCGGTGCGTTCGCGAATCTCGCGAAGCAGGGCAATACGCTGATCGTGCCGTCGAACCTGTCGGATCTCGGTACCGCGATCTCGTCGGCGCTGACGATCGTCAAGAGCGCGGGCGTGGGGGCCGGCGCGAAGAGCTGAGCCCGACATCGATGCGCACGCAGCTGCCGCGTGCGTATCGTCCTGCGGCGAATCGTCGCGCAGCCGCGACCGGCCGGCGCGATTCAGGCAGTCCAAAGCGACACGGCCCGCTTCGAGCGGGCCGTGTCGTTTGCGATGAACGCCGTGTGTGTCAGGTGCCGGCGCGCATGATGCGTGCCTTCTCGCGTTCCCAGTCGCGCTTCTTCTCGGTTTCGCGCTTGTCGTGCAGCTTCTTGCCCTTCGCGAGCGCGATGTCGCATTTCACGCGACCGCCCTTGTAGTGGAAGTTAAGCGGCACGAGCGTGTAGCCGCGCTGCTCGACCTTGCCGATCAGCTTCTTGATTTCCTCGCGGTGCAGCAGCAGCTTGCGCGTGCGAACCGGGTCGGGCTTGATGTGCGTCGAGGCTTCGGGCAGCGGGCTGATATGGGTCCCGATCAGGAAGATCTCGGCGTTCTTCACCACGACGTAGCCTTCCTTGATCTGGCCGCGTCCGGCGCGCAGCGCCTTGACTTCCCAGCCCTCCAGCACGAGCCCCGCCTCGTAGCGTTCCTCGATGTGATAATCGAAGTGCGCTTTCCTGTTGTCGATGATGCTCATGAAAGGATCGGGCCAACTCGTTTAAAATCACGATTTTAGCAAAGCGGGGCGCGTATCGCCCGGCTTGGCGTTCCCACTTTAAGCGATGCCGCGCGATTTATGGCAGATGTCCAGAAAACCGTATTGATCCGTCATTCGGCGGAACAGATGTTCGACCTCGTCACCGACGTGGCCGACTACCCCAATTTCCTGCCCTGGTGCGGCGGTGTCGAGGTTCGCCGTCAGGACGAGAGCGGGATGGAAGCGCGCATCGACATCAACTTCAAGGGTATCAAGCAGCATTTCGCGACCCGCAACACGCAGCAGCGTCCGACCCGGATCGACATGGAGTTCGCGGACGGGCCGTTCAAGAAGTTCACGGGTTCGTGGCGTTTCATCCCGCTGCGCGCCGATGCGTGCAAGATCGAATTCGCGCTGCACTACGAGTTTTCGAGCATCCTGCTCGAGAAGATCATCGGGCCGGTGTTCAGCCACATCGCGAACACGTTCGTCGATTCGTTCGTGAAGCGTGCGGACCAGCGCTACGGGAAGGGGTGACGCGATGCTGTCGATCGAAGTCTGCTACGCGCTGCCGGACCGCCAGACGCTGATTCCGCTGTCGCTGCCCGACGGGGCGACCGTGCGCTCGGCCATCGACGCGAGCGGCGTGCTCGCGCTGCATCCGGAGATCGATCTCGCACACGCAAAGACAGGCGTGTACGGCAAGCTCGCACCGCTCGATGCGCCGCTCGTCGATCACGACCGCGTCGAGATTTACCGTCCGCTGATCGTCGATCCGAAGCTCGCGCGCCAGCGGCGCGTCGACAAGTCCCGCCGCGCCGGCTCGATCGAGGGCCGCAAGTGGATGAACAAGGACGCGCGCTGACGCGCTTTTCGTTCCGATTGATCTGATCAAACGCCGCGGCGCTCAATGGGCCGCGGCGTTTGCGTTTGTCGATGCGCTGCCCGGCGTGTCGCCGTGCCGCCGCACCGAGCCGTATACGCCGGCGAGCAGCAGCACGAGCGCGGCGATCTCGAGCGCGTGCGGCATCCGCTGGTCATACACGAACGCATACAGCATCGCGAACACGGTTTCGAACACGATCAGCTGGCCCGACAGCGTGAGCGGCAGCCGCTTCGACGCGGCATTCCACAGCCCGTTGCCGAGCCACGACGCGCCGATCGCGAGCACGAGGTTCAGCAGCCAGAACAACTGCCACCGCGATGCGGGGACGGCCGCCTGCACCGTGCCGGCCGGCAGCGCGAGGATCGCCATCCAGCAGAGCCCGCCGATCAACCCCGTCACGACACCCCACAGCACCGACCATTCGTTGCCGCCGAAGTGGTGATGGCGCTGCAGGTAGCGTGTGTTCGCCACCGCATACCAGGTCCAGCTCGCGAGCGCGCCCGCCGCGCAGGCGATGCCCGCGAGCTTCTGGGCGAGCGTCGTGGCGTGCGCGGCTTCGGATGTAAACAGGTCGACGTTGATGCAGACGATACCCGCGATCACCAGCGCGAGCGGAGCGGCGAGCCGCCGCAGCGGCATGGCGCCACGGTCGCCGAGGCCCGCGAGCGTGACGGACACGGGCAGCACGCCGACGATCAGCGAACTGGGCGCGATGCCGATCAGGTGCACGGCGCCGGACAGCAGCATGTAGTACGCGACGTTGCCGATGACGGCGAGCCTCACCAGCGCGACCAGATCCTCGCGGGTCAAGCGCACGAGCAGCGAGCGGGCGACCGGCAGTGCGGCCGCCAGCGACACGAGGCCGTACATCGTATAGCGGCCGGCGCTCAGCAGCAGCGGCGAGAAATCGGTCAGCAGCCGCGGAACGAGAAACACCATGCCCCACAGGGCGCCTGCCAGGACACCGTACACCACGCCGCGCTGCATCGACCGCTCCGAACGAATGACTGAAGTGCGCGCATCTTAGCGATGCCGTCGTGGCGGCGTCTTGTTCATTCCTGCACTCGGGGGCACGGCGGTGCGTTCGGGCAGCGTGGGCACGCGGTGGATCAGCCGTCTGCCGGATCGGGTATCACGTCCGTGCCGTCGGTGGCGGTACGCGTGCGCACCGGGCGGCGCACGGCACGCAGCTTGCCGCTGTTGCCGCCGCCGCAGTAGAAGCGGTCGTGGCCGTCGGATTCGAGCCCCGACACGCCGACGCCGGCCGGCATGTCGATCTGCTCGAGCACCTCGCCCGTGTGCGGATCGATGCGTCGCAGGTCGCTCTGGTCGGCTTCCCACGTGCCGTGCCACAGCTCGCCGTCGACCCACGTCACGCCGGTGACGAAGCGGTTCGATTCGATCGTGCGCAGCACGGCGCCCGACTGCGGATCCACCTGATGAATCTTGCGTTCGCTGTACTGGCCGACCCACAGCGTGCCTTCCGCCCACGCGAGCCCCGAATCGGCGCCGCCGCCGGGCGCCGGGATCGTCGCGAGCACGCGACCCGATTCGGGGTCGATCTTCTCGATGCGGTCCTCGACGATCTGGAACAGGTGGCGGCCGTCGAACGCGGTGCCCGCGTGCGCGGCGACGTCGAGCGAGCGGACGGTCGTGCCGCGCTCGGGATCGAGCGCATTCAGCTTGTCGCCGGACGCGTACCACACGTGCTGCCCGTCGAACGTGACGCCGTGCACGCCGTCGACGCCCGGAAACGGGCCGTACTCGTGAAGGATCTCTGCGGTGGAGCGTTTCATGTTTGTCACCTCGTCGTTCGATGGGGCCATCCTAATCGCCCGGCAGCGCAACCGGGAGTAACAAGGTCGTCGCGAATCCGGGCAGCGGCGGCGTCAGCCAGCGGCGCGCGCGTCCGCGGCCGAGCGCCTGCACCTTGCCGGTTTCGGCGAGCGCATCCAGCGCACGCTGCACGGTGCGCTGGCTGGCGCCGAGCGCGAGCGCCAGCGCGGAGCTCGACCACGCTTCGCCGTCGGCGAGGAGCGCGAGCACGGCCGCATGGCGATCGTCGACCGGACGCGCGAGGACGACGGTTTCGCGCACGCCGAGCGGTTCGAGCGCGAAGCCGCGCGGCGTCGCGACGACGTTCGCGAGCGGGCGCAGCACCGCACGCAGCCGGCCGATCTCGACACGCAGCCGCGCACGATGCGATTCGTCGGCTTGTTTCGCACGGAACGCGGCGGCGACGAGCGCGTTTCTCGATACGTCGGCCGGCCACGCTTCGCCCAGCGCACGGGCGAGCACGAAGAGCACCGGACGCCGCGCGAGCGACACGGTCGTGCGCGCATCGCGCACCGTGTGGCGGCACGCGTCGACGACGAGCGCATTCGACTCGAACAGCGTCTCCACTTCGTCGAGCGGTACGAGCCGCGACGTGCCGCGTGCGATGAGCCGGGCGGCCGGTGCGTCGAGCACGCGCGCCGCGGTATCGACCTCGGCCGTCAGCGCGGCGATGCCGGCGGCGCGGGCGGCTGTCCGCGCACGGTCGAGTGCCGTACGGGCCGCGTGCGTGCGGAGGCGGCGCATCGCGATGCCGGCCGCGATCAATTCATGGGTGGCGCGTGACGCGGGCGGTAGCGGCACGGGATCGAGATATGCAAGCAGCCGTTCGGCCTCGTCGAGCTGACCGATCAGCAGCAACCGGCGCACGCCGAGATAGCGGGCATGCGCGGCGTTCGCGCGGTCGCCGTGCGTGTCGAGCGTCGCGCAGGCCGCGTCGAGCGCGCGCGTCGGCCAGCGCAGGTCGCGCGACGCGAGCGCGATCTCGGCTTCCGCGACGACGCAGCGCGCCCGTGCGACCGTTTCCTTCGCACCGAATGCGCGTGCGGCGGCGCGCACGAGCGCGCGCGCCCGGTCGAAATCGCCGAGCTGCGCCAGCGCGATGCCGCGCAGCGCGAGCGCCGGCGCATCGTCGCGCAGCGCGACGCGGTTCAGCGCGCCGAGCGCGTCACCGGTCGCGAGCGCGCGCGCGGCCGCCGTGATCAGCGAATCCATCCGAATCCCGACACACTTGTCACTCCCTCCGGTCCGATGCCCGCCACTAATCTAGCACCACGCACACGGCCTCGGACGCCGTGCCCGGATACCCATCGGAAGGAGGAACCCGCAATGACGACCCATCTCACCGGAACCCGCGACGAATGGCTGGCCGAACGCCGCGCGCTGCTCGACGCGGAAAAGGCGCTGACGCGGCAAAGCGACGAACTCGCGCGGCGGCGCCAGGCGCTGCCGTGGGTGCGCGTCGACAAGACCTACCGGTTCGATACCGAGGAAGGGCAGGCGACGCTCGACGACCTGTTTCGCGGCCGTTCGCAATTGCTCGTCTATCACTTCATGTTCGGCCCCGACTACAAGGCGGGCTGCCCGTCGTGCTCGGCGCTCGCCGACGGCTTCGACGGTTTTGCCGTGCATCTGGCGCATCACGACGTGACGCTCGCGGCCGTGTCGCGCGCGCCGCTCGCGAAACTGCTCGCGTACCGGCAGCGGATGGGGTGGACGTTCCCGTGGGCGTCGTCGGTCGGCAGCGATTTCAACTTCGACTTCAACGTGTCGTTCACCGAAACGCAGCAGCGCGCGGGCGACGTCGAATACAACTATGCGCGGGCCGGCCATGCGATGGACATGGATCCGCCGCCGGCGCCCGTCGTGCAGTTTGCGGCCACCTGCGGCACCGACGCGCGCACGTATTCGCTCGACCGGCCGGGGATGAGCGCGTTCGTGCGCGAGGACGGCGCCGTCTATCACACGTATTCGACCTACGCGCGCGGCCTCGACGGGCTGTGGGGGATGTACCAGTGGCTCGATCGCGCGCCGCGCGGACGCAACGAGGCCGGCCCGTGGTGGCGCCGTCACGACGAGTACGCGCGCGGCTGAGCGCGGTGGCCACGGGCGGGAGCACGCGATGACACGAACGACGACCGGGGCGAAAGCCGGGCCGATAACCGGCGAGACGGCCCTCGATCCGCGGGCATTCGGCGTGGCGGTCGCGGCCGTGTTCGCGGTCGCCGTGGTGGCGACGCTGGCGCAGCATGCGTCGATGGCCGCGATGGGCGGCGTACCGATGCCAGGCGGCTGGATGGCCTCGGCCGCCTGGCTGCGGCCGTGCGGGCGAGGCGGCGGGCGCGCATTCGCGACGTTCGCCGGAATGTGGGGCGCGATGACGGTGACGATGATGCTGCCCGTGCTCGCGCCGCAGCTCTGGCATTACCGGCGGCGTATCGGCCCGCAGGCGGCAGCGCGGTCGGCCTGGCTCGTCGTCGTCGCGGGGGCGGGATATTTCTCGGTCTGGATGGCGCTCGGCGCGCTCGTGTTTCCGGCCGGCGCCGTAATGACGACGGCCGCCGCCCGTCTGCCGGCGCTCGCCCGGGCGATGCCGTTCGTGTCCGGCGCCGTCGTGCTGGCCGCGGGCGCGTTGCAATTCTCCGGGTGGAAGGCGCGCCGGCTCGCGTGCTGCCGGCATGCGGAGGCGCACGACGTGCATCGGCCACGGGCGGCGGCCGTTACGGCATGGCGGTACGGCATGCGCGCCGCGATCAGGTGCGGCGCGTGTTGCGGGAACCTGATGGTGGTCGCATTGGCGGCCGGCATGATGGATCTGCGCGTGATGGCCGCCGTGACGGTCGCGATCGCAGCCGAACGTGTTGTGCCGGCCGGCGGGCGCTTCGCGCGGACCGTCGGTTGCGGGGTGGCGGCGGGCGGCATGGCGATGATCGCCCGTGCCGCCGGGCTGGCGTGAAGCAGGGCTGGCAAGCCGCTTCGGCGGGTCGCCGGGCCGTGCGCGCGGCCGCCGCCGTCGCGGCCGTGTGGCCCCGCCGCGACACGGGCACATGCCGCCGGCCGCCGGTTGCGCGAATGGCTCGATGCGGCGGTGAAACGAAAGACGATCGAAAACGAACCGAACGGCGATCCGAACGATTCGGCCCCCGAACGGCCGAAACCGGCTAAGCCGTTGTTCGTGTTGTGAAAATTCACGGCGCTTCGCGTATAATTCGCTTTTGCGCCCATAGGATTTGCCATGCGTCTGATCCAAAAAGCACTCACTTTCGATGACGTGCTCCTCGTTCCCGCCTTCTCCGACGTTCTCCCGCGCGACACCAGCCTCAAGACCAAGCTGACCCGCAACATCTCCTTGAACATGCCGCTCGTGTCCGCCGCGATGGACACGGTCACCGAAGGTCGCCTCGCGATCGCGATGGCCCAGCAGGGTGGCGTCGGTATCGTCCACAAGAACCTCACGCCGGCCGAACAGGCCCGCGAAGTCGCGAAGGTCAAGCGTTTCGAGTCGGGCGTCGTCCGCGATCCGATCACGGTGCCCCCGCAAATGAAGGTGCGCGACGTGATCGCGCTGTCGCGCCAGCATGGCATTTCGGGTTTCCCGGTCGTCGAAGGCCCGCAGCTCGTCGGCATCGTCACGAACCGCGACCTGCGTTTCGAAACGCGCCTCGACGAGCCGGTCAAGTCGATCATGACGCCGCGCGAGCGCCTCGTCACGGTCAAGGAAGGCACGCCGCTCGCCGAAGCGAAGGCGCTGATGCACAGCCACCGCCTCGAGCGCGTGCTGGTCGTCAACGACGCGTTTGAACTGCGCGGCCTGATGACCGTCAAGGACATCACGAAGCAGACCGAGCACCCGGACGCGTGCAAGGACGAACACGGCAAGCTGCGCGCAGGCGCGGCGGTCGGCGTCGGTCCGGACAACGAAGAGCGTGTCGAGCTGCTGGTGCAGGCCGGCGTCGACGTGATCGTCGTCGATACCGCGCACGGTCACAGCAAGGGCGTGCTCGAGCGCGTGCGCTGGGTCAAGCAGAACTTCCCGCACGTCGAGGTGATCGGCGGCAACATCGCGACGGCCGCCGCCGCGAAGGCGCTGATCGAATACGGCGCGGACGCGGTCAAGGTCGGTATCGGCCCGGGTTCGATCTGCACGACGCGGATCGTCGCGGGTGTCGGCGTGCCGCAGATCAGCGCGATCGCGAACGTGTCGGAAGCGCTGAAGGGCACCGGCGTGCCGTGCATCGCGGACGGCGGCGTGCGCTTCTCGGGCGACGTGTCGAAGGCCCTCGCGGCCGGCGCGAATGCGGTGATGATGGGCAGCATGTTCGCAGGCACCGAAGAGGCGCCGGGCGACGTGTTCCTGTACCAGGGCCGCCAGTACAAGTCGTATCGCGGCATGGGTTCGGTCGGTGCGATGAAGGATGGCGCGGCTGACCGCTACTTCCAGGACAACTCGGCGAACATCGACAAGCTCGTGCCGGAAGGCATCGAAGGCCGTGTCGCGTACAAGGGTTCGGTCAACGCGATCCTGTTCCAGCTGGTCGGCGGCGTGCGCGCGAGCATGGGCTACTGCGGCTGCAAGACGATCGACGAGCTGCACGAGAAGGCCGAATTCGTCCAGATCACCGCGGCGGGCATGCGCGAGTCGCACGTGCACGACGTGCAGATCACGAAGGAAGCGCCGAACTACCACGTGGACTGATCGCCGATGAAACCGCTGCTGCGAGCCGTGCTGATCGTCGATGCCGTGCTGCTGCTGGCGTTCGGCGTGCTGTTCGTGCTGACGCCCTGGCAGGCGCTGTTCGACGCGCTGCAACTGGCGAACATCCAGCCGGCGATGCTCGGTCAGGCGTTCGGCATCGCGCTGCTCGGGCTCGCGTGGCTCGCGTTTCATGCGGCGTTCAACGGCGACCTCACGGCGCCCGTCGCACGGGCGGTCGGCCATGTGAACTGGCTGACCGGCGTGCTGACGGTCGTGTGGTCGATCGGCACCGGCAGCGGTCCCGCGCTGGCGGCCGCCGGCCGGGTGCTGTCGGCGGTGGCCGGGGTCGCGCTGATCGTGCTCGGTCTCGGCGGCGTGCGGCTCGCATCGGCCGTGCGTCGGCGCGAAAGGGCCGACAGGGCGCAGGCGCTCGAGGGCCGGGACGCGAGGCGTCCGGTCGAACCGGCGTCGGCCTCCACGCAGCCGCCGCGGGTCGAGCCGGTCGTCAGCCGCCCGGTGGCGCCTTCGGCACCGGTCGCCGCAGGTCCATCGGCCGCATCCGATCGCGCGTCAGGCAGCGTCGCATTCGACGCGCGCCCGCCGTCGCAGGATTGACCGGCGATGCGTCGCGCGAGCCGCCTGCCGCCCGACGCCGCTGTCCATGCTTTTGACGCAGCGCTTCGTGCGCTGCTTTTCTTATTCTCTTCATCCCGTCCGCAGCCATGCACGACAAAATCCTGATTCTCGACTTCGGTTCGCAAGTCACCCAACTGATTGCACGGCGCGTGCGTGAAGCGCACGTCTACTGCGAAATCCATCCGAACGACGTGTCCGACGACTTCGTCCGCGAGTTCGCGCCGAAGGCGGTGATCCTGTCGGGCAG
>NZ_BCPO01000060.1:0-47681 GCF_016586105.1 Burkholderia sp. E168m15 | reverse complement strand
CCACGCGAGCACGTACGAAGACCATCAACTGCGCGCGCCGCAGGCCGTGTGGGATCTCGGCGTGCCGGTGCTCGGCATCTGCTACGGCATGCAGACGATGGCCGTGCAGCTCGGCGGCAAGGTCGAGTGGAGCGACCATCGCGAATTCGGCTACGCGGAAATGCGTGCGCACGGCCATACGCGCCTGCTCGACGGCATCGAGGATTTCACGACGGCCGAAGGCCACGGGATGCTGAAGGTCTGGATGAGCCACGGCGACAAGGTGGCCGAGCTGCCGCCGGGCTTCGCGCTGATGGCGTCGACGCCGAGCTGCCCGATCGCCGGCATGGCCGACGAGGCGCGCGGCTACTACGCGGTGCAGTTCCACCCGGAAGTCACGCACACGGTGAAGGGCCGCCAGATCATCGAGCGCTTCGTGCTGCAGATCGCCGGCGCGAAGCCCGACTGGATCATGAAGAACCACATCGAGGAAGCCGTCGCGAAGATCCGCGAGCAGGTCGGTGACGAGGAAGTGATTCTCGGCCTGTCGGGCGGCGTCGATTCGAGCGTCGCGGCCGCGCTGATCCATCGCGCGATCGGCGATCAACTGACCTGCGTGTTCGTCGACCACGGCCTGCTGCGCCTGAACGAAGGCAAGATGGTGCTCGACATGTTCGAGGGCCGCCTGCATGCGAAGGTCGTGCACGTCGACGCATCCGACCAGTTCCTCGGCCATCTGGCCGGCGTGACCGATCCGGAAGCGAAGCGCAAGATCATCGGCCGCGAGTTCGTCGAGGTGTTCCAGGCCGAGGCGAAGAAGCTGTCGAAGGCGAAGTGGCTCGCGCAGGGCACGATCTACCCGGACGTGGTCGAATCGGGCGGCACGAAGACGAAGAAGGCGACGACGATCAAGAGCCACCACAACGTCGGCGGCCTGCCGGAAACGCTCGGCCTGAAGCTGCTCGAGCCGCTGCGCGACCTGTTCAAGGACGAAGTGCGCGAGCTGGGTGTCGCGCTCGGCCTGCCGCCGGAGATGGTGTACCGCCATCCGTTCCCGGGCCCGGGCCTCGGCGTGCGAATTCTCGGCGAAGTGAAGCGCGAATACGCGGAGCTGCTGCGCCGCGCGGACGCGATCTTCATCGAGGAACTGCGCAACACGACCGCGACCGCGCAGGACGCGGCTGCCGGCCTGTGCGGCGAGGCCGACGTCGGCAAGAGCTGGTACGACCTGACGAGCCAGGCGTTCGCGGTGTTCCTGCCGGTCAAGTCGGTCGGCGTGATGGGCGATGGGCGGACATACGACTACGTGACGTCGCTGCGCGCGGTGCAGACGACCGACTTCATGACTGCGCATTGGGCGCATCTGCCGTATGCGCTGCTCGGTCGCGCGTCGAATCGCATCATCAACGAAGTGCGCGGGATCAATCGGGTCGTGTACGACATCTCGGGGAAGCCGCCGGCGACGATCGAGTGGGAGTGAATTGACGTCCTTCGGGGACTAGCGCCAGCCATCGAAAAACTGCGGTAACGAAGCAATGTGTTGCGGCGGCTATCGATGGCGGCCGGCGTCCGGCGGAACAGGCTGGCGTCGGACGAGACAAGTGGCGGGTGAGCGCCGGGCCAGCGACCGGGCGCTCACCGAGCGTCGCGATAGTGATCCCTGATGAATACCGGAAGATCATTTGACGGCGGCACAAAAGGCACCTGATACATCATGTCGCCGACAAAGCCGCGGTGATAGGTCGCGTGATTGACGACATGCAGCACGATCTGCTCGCGGGTCATGACGCCTTCTCCCCCACCCACAAACTCGAAACGAATGGCTGTCGCGAGATCCTCGTCCGACCAGTTGTCGACAAGCTCGACGTACCAGCGGTCCATTTCCTGAACCGCGTTCCAGAGATCGGAAACTGCAGGCGTGTGGTCGGTGTTGCGCGAGGTGTAGGTGTGCTTCTTTCCTTGCAGATGATGTCTGAAAATGTCGTCGACTACATAGACATGATTCAAGGTATGCACCATGTTTCCGAACCGCGTTGGTCTCTGCCGAAGGGCTTCGCCAGCCGGTAGGTCCATCACGCTCTTGAACGTCAGTCCGTTCGCCCAGGACTTGTAGCGCACCAGCATGCTCAAGGTGTCTGCTGCCGAGGCGGGCAGTGTGATGCGATCGGTAGTTCCGGATGGCGCAATCGGGTTCTGCGGGAGGGCAGACATGCTGAAACTCCTTGCGTGGTTTCGAACGTCGGAACAATGCTCGGGTTGATCCGGTGTCGTCGTGCCACACCGGTAGTAGTCCTGCGCGCAAGCTGCTCGGCGTATGGCGCGACCCGGACGGGCGTCACGTGCGCCAGCCCGCCCGAACATCAGGTTGCCGCTTTCTCGTTTGCCTGTTCACAGGCCTTGGAGCCGGCCCTCGACATGCGTGCGCGTCCTGCCGCCGACCCAGATCTGGCCAGCCGCGTCGCGGGTCAAATGAATGCGGCCATGGCGGCCGACGCGTGTCCCCTGGGCGGCGACATAGTCGTCCTCGACTACACCCGTCGCGAACAACCACTGCGCCATTGAAGCATTGAGGCTGCCGGTGACCGGGTCTTCGACGATAGCGCCCAGATGGTCGCTGAAGAACGTGCGAACCTCGAAGGCGGCATCGCCGCCCGTTGCATGAGGGCCAATCACACCGACATCGATCCGGCCGGGCCAACTGCGGAGCGGATCGAGCGCAAGCACCGTCTGCGCCGATACCAGCCTGATGCCCAGCCATCCGGGGCCATTGTCGATCCAGGCGGCATCCAGGATATCGCCGGATTCGATCCCCAGCAGTCGCCGAGCCCGGTCCAATTCATCGTGGGTCGGCGCGCCGGAGCGGATCAGCGGCGGGGCGGCGAACGAAAGCCGCTCGTGATCGCGTCGGATCGGAACCAGCCCGACTCCGCATTCCTGGACGATTTCCGCTGCGCGCTTCGGCACGCGGCCAGTCGAGAGCCACGCATGGCAACTGCCGAGCGTCGGGTGCCCGGCAAAAGGCATCTCCCTGTCCAGCGTGAAGATCCTGACCCGGTAGTCCGCCTCGGGATGCGTGGGCGGCAACAGAAACGCGGTCTCGGACAGGTTGAACCACCGCGTCAGCCGCTGCATGTCATCCGTTGCCAGGGCGTCGGCACCGATGACGACCGCCAGCGGATTGCCCGAAAGCGGTTCGGCGCCGAAGACGTCGACCATATGGATCGCAAAGCTCATGACATCGCTCTTTCAATTCAGATCAGTTCGTGACGGCGCCGGCGAGCCGGGATATCAACGTTGCCAGGCAAGCAGGTTGACTCCCGCAACGGCGAACACCGCGGATAGCGTGCCTTCAATCCAGCGCCGGAGGCGGGCATACACGGCGATCATCCGAGCGGTCGAGAAGAGGACCGCATAACCGCCAAACACGATGACGCCGAGGAGCGCGCAACCGCCGATGATCGCCGGCAAGGTGCCGCCGGACGCGTGTTCCTGAAGCCCGAGGGACATGATGGCCATCCAGGCCAGAACCGCCTTCGGGTTTCCGATATGCATGAGAATGCCCTGACGGTAGAGTCGCCGATAGGGCGGTGTCGGGCGTCCGGGTTCCATCTTCGCGAAGCCGGGGCCCGGTTTCAGCGCCGACCTGCCCGTGCGGAACGCCAGGTAGAGCAGATAGACACCGCCAACCATCTTGATCACGACGAGTGCCTCGGCATAGGCCGCCAGCACGGCGGAAACGCCGGTCGCCGCCAGGATCGCCCAGAAGAGCGAGCCCGTGATGACGCCGGCGGCCAGCACGAGGGCCGGCAGACGGCCGTCACGCATCGCTGTTGCCATGATCGCCATGTTGCTCGGCCCGGGGCTGGCTGTGGCGACGAGATAGGTGCCGTAGACGAGTGCGATCTGACTGGCGATCATTCGAGGTTCTCCAGAGAGGCGAGTGTCTCCAGCGTCACGGCTGGAGATCCCCGCGATGAACGATATGGACCTTGTTCCCGTCAGGGTCGCGCAGATACGCGCCGTAGTAGCCGTCACCGTAGCGGGGGCGTAACCCGGGCGCACCGTTGTCCGTCCCGCCGTGCTCGAGACCCTTCGCGTAGGCCGTGTTCACGGCTTCCTGCGACGGGGCGAGAAAGGCGACCATGCTGCCGTTGCCGATGGTCGCCGGCTTGCCATCGTAAGGAAGGTAGACATAGAAGCGCGGCAGCGGCGTTTGACCGGTTACCCAGCACAGGGCCGGCGGCCCGCCATCGGACGTGACGACGCGACGCTTCAGTCCGAGCGGAGCGAGCACCGCGTCATAGAAACGGCCTGCCCGCCCAAGATCACGCGCGCCAACGGTTACATGGCTGAACATTCGACTCTCCACGCGCCCGTCATGGCGATCAGGCGCCTCCAGAAATGCATGACTTCATCCGATCACATCGCGCATGTTACGCTTGTTGTTTTCATAAATAGTGTCACGTGACACTAATATCTGGGCGGCAAACATGCTCCTGCGATCCCCCTGGTCACCACGGCTTGCCGACATCGATGCGAATACCGCCGAGCGGTTGGTGCTCGCCCTGGCCGACGACATCGTCGAAGGGCGGCTGACGGGAGGCGACCGACTGCCCGCTCATCGCGATCTCGCGTTGAAACTGGGGATCGGGCTTGGCACGGTGACGAAGGCTTATGCCGCGCTTGAACGGCGAGGCCTGACGCGCAGCATCAAGGGGCGCGGAACCTTTGTGGCGATCCGCCAGGCGCACCATGATCGCCAGATCGACCTTTCGTCCAATGTGCCGCCAGCCATGCTCGACGCGCGCTTGCTGGCGCGAACACTGACGGGGATCGCACGCAAGATCGATGCGGACCATCTCAATCTCTATGCACCGGCCGCCGGGCATATGGAGCACCGACGTGTGCTGGCCCGCTGGCTCGAAACGCTGGGCCTGATGGTGGAACCGTCGCATCTGGTGCTCACGAGCGGCGCCCGCCAGGCGCTGTCATTGGCCTTCGATCTTGCGTGCGGCTCGCAAGGGCTGCTTCTGACCGAGCGGATCACCTATCCGGGCGCGATCGCGCTGGCTCGGCGCAACGGATATCGGATGCGCGGCATGGAGACCGACGCGCAAGGGATGGCGCCGGAGGCACTGGCGGACGCACTCGACGGCGCCGCATCGACCGGCAACCAGGCGGTCTATCTCACACCGACGCTACACAATCCGACCACCGCGACAATGAGCACGGAACGCAGGCAGGCCATCGTGGATATTTGCCGCCGGGCGGGCGCGTGGATCATCGAGGACGGCGTCTATGCGCCGGCCGAATCGGCTTCGCCGCCGCTTGCGGCGTTGGCGCCCGAGATCACCTTTCATGTGAACGGGCTGTCCAAATCGCTTGGCCCCGGTTTGCAGATCGGCGTGCTCGCACTGCCGGTCGGATTCGACGATGCCGCGGAAGACGCGCTGCGGGACCTGCCGATGGCGCCGTCGCCGCTCTCTTGCGCAGTGATCGAGGAATGGCTGGCCGCCGACGTCATCTCATCGATCCAGCGGGACCTGCACCATGAGGCGCGGCGTCGATCCAGTCTGGCCATCGCGCTGCTCGGCGCGGGCGAACTGGTCTCGCATCCCGGCGCCTACAACGCGTGGCTGCCGATGGAGCGTGACGCCGCCATTCGTTTCGCCTCCGCTGCCGCGGCGATGCGTATCAAGTTGACTCCTCCGGAATCCATGATGGTGAACCCGGAAGATCGGGCGAGCGGGATTCGACTTTGCCTCGGCGGCCCGTCGTTCGACGATCTGACGGAAGCGCTGACACTGCTGGCCGGGCTGATGAAGCAGCGTGCCTGACGCTGCCGGGGTACAAGAAACGGCTTGGATGTTGCCAAGCCGTTTTGCGTTTACACAGTGCGTGAATTGCTCACGCGTGCGCGCGCACGAGCGAACGCAAGTACATCGGCACCTTCGCCTTGGTCGTCGCCTGAACACGCGACATCAGCGCGTGATCGATGCGATCCAGCCCGTAAGTCCGCGAAATATCCTGCTGCAACCGGCACCACAGATGGCCGGCCATCTCCGCATCGACCATCGCGCGGTGCGCACGACCCGTTTGCGGCAGCCGCAGCATCTCGGCGAGGCTCGACAGGCGGTGACTCCGCGCGTCCGGGTAGATTCGTCTCGCCACCAGCATCGTGCACGCAAACGCATGGTCGGCCGACATGCCGAGCATCCCGAGTTCCGACTGCCAGAAGCGTTTGTCGAAACCGGCGTTGTGGGCCACGACCGCATGCTTGCCGACGAACGCCGCCGCTTCCTTCATGACTTCGGACGCCGGCGGCGCCGTCGCGATCATGTCGTTCGTGATGCCGGTGAGCGCAACGACATCGGACGGGATGCGTCGGCCGGCATTCATCAAACTCTGGAAACGGTCGACGACCTGCCCGTTGCGCAGCAGGATGACGGCAATTTCGGTTGCACGGTCGCCCAGATTCGGCGACAGGCCGGTTGTTTCGAAGTCCAGTACCGCGACGGTTTGCATGGTTGAATTCGGGGGCGTCATCAGAGGGTGTCGAGTGTGGCCGAGAGGGTAGCATCTTCAGGCGTGTGAACGGCGGATTCGTCTAGCGGTGAGCAGCGAGCGGGCCGGCTACCGATTGACGATAATGAAATTTCGCTCCACGCCAGTCGGACATGCTGCCGTGACTCAACTGACGCTACCCGGATTCGATGCGCCGCCGCCGGCTCCCGTGCACCGCTTCTTTTTCGCCGTGATGCCAGACACGGCCACGGCCGCGCGCATTGCCGGTGTCGCCAAAAGCTTGCAGCAGGAGAAGGACAGCCCGGTGGACACCGAGCGTCTGCACATCACGCTGGGCTCGCTAGGCGACTTCGCTTACGTGCCGGGCGCTACGCTTGCACGAGCCCGCGCGGTCGCGGATCGCATGGAAGTGCCGTCTTTCTCGGTGAGGTTCGACAAGATCATCAGCTTCAACAGGCGGTCCGGTCGTCAGCCGCTGGTGCTGACGGGGAAGGCCGGTCTGGAAGACTTGATCGATTTTCGGCGGCAGTTGCGAGACGCGTTGAAAAGGGTAGGCGTGCCTGTTTTCCCCTCGAGTTTCACCCCGCACGTGACGCTGCTGTATGGCGCACAGAGGCCCGATGAGTATCGGATCGAGCCGATTACCTGGACCGTGTTCGACTTCGTCCTGATCGATAGCTGGCTCGGCAAGTCGCACTACGACGTATTGGGGCGCTGGCCGCTGAGGACCGGCAGCGCCTCGGGGTGATCGCGATGCCGCAAGTGCGGTGCCGTTTCAGCGCATCCGGACCGGGCCGGTACAGCGTCCCGTTCTCGTCGGGACGCCGGCTCAGTCCCGATCGCCACCGCGATAACGAAGGTGAATCAGCGGATAAGGCCGACCTTGTCCATCCAGTGCCGATCTCCCGCAGCGCTCGAATCCGAGCCGTTCATAAAATCCCGCAGCCGCCTCGTTCTGTTCGTTGACGTCGGTCGACAAGTTGGAATGGCGCTTGAGCGCTTCTTCGACCAGCCGCCGCCCGACCCCCGCACCATGGTGGGCGGGATCGACGAACAGCGCTTCCATGTGGCCGCCGTCGAGCAGCATGAAACCGATCGGGCGATCGGTTTCGTCGACGGCTAGATCGAGCGGCGCGCCCGGCAGAAATGCGACGACTTCGGATTCGATCGCGCGACGGTCGTTGTCGCTCAGGAAGTGATGCGTGGCATCGACGGCGTTGCGCCAGATGTCCAGAACGTATGTGCCGTCGGCCTCGGTGGATTGTCGGATTCTGATCATGGTTTGACGGGTGGTGATCTGGCGCTCGGCGGGTAGCGGGCGTCGTGACGGAGCGAACGCGTCGCGGTGATGCGCAAGCGACAGCGGTGTGTCAGCCGGATGGCGGTCGCGCGTTGCCTGGCACCGCCGCCCGCTCGATCGCTCGCCGCGCGATGTCGCGCACGCCGGCGCTCATCGGCAAATCGTCGCGGTCGAGTTCGTCGATGCCGAACCAGCGCGCGTCGAGCGCATCGTCGCCGGCGGCCGGTGTGCCGCGCAGCCATCTGCACAGCACGGCGACCATGACGAAATGCTGGCGCACGACGCCGTGCGCATCGTAATCGAACGCGTCCAGCGCGGTAAAGGCGTCGAGCGCTTCCACGTCGACCGTCGCTTCTTCCGCGATTTCGCGCACGACCGCATCCGCGAGCGGCTCGCCCGGCTCGATCTTGCCGCCGGGGAAGCCCCAGCAGCCTGCATCGGGTGGATTCGCGCGGCGCACGAGCAGCACGTCGCGTTCGCGCAGCACGATGCCGATCACGGCGGGAATGGGGCGCAAGGGGGTAGCGTTGCCGGTTGCGGACGTGCCGGTTGCGGACATGGTCGCGCCTACCTGTCGGTTCGAACGAACGCGGGTACTACGTGCACGCGGCTCATCGCGCGTCTCCGGTACGCTGTTCGATCGCACGAATCACGGCGACCATGTCGGCCGCCCCATGTCCGGCTCGCTCGGTTTCACCGTACAGTGCATGGCAGATGTCGAGCAGCGGCGACGCGATGCCGATGCTGCGTGCCGATTCGGCGACGAGGCGCGCATTCTTCAGCACGTCGGTGATCGCGGCCTGCACCGAGAAATCTTCCGCGACGAGCTTGCCGAGCTTCACGCGCGACACGTCGCTGGCCATCGGGCCGGCATTCAGCACGTCGGCGAAGCGTGCAAGGTCGATACCGTGGCGTTGCGCGAAGTGCGTGGCTTCGGTGAGACCGGTGACCATCGTGATCAGGAACAGGTTGACGGCGAGCTTCATCGTCAGCGCCGACGGCACGTCGCCGCATACGAAGCTGTCGCGGCACAGCGGCTTCACCAGCGCGCGTACGGCGTCGACGTCCTCCGGCGCGCCGGCCAGCATCACGACGAGTTGACCGGCTTCGGCCGGCTTGCGCGAGCCCGACACGGGCGCCTCGACGTAGCGGCCCGATGCGGCGGCGATTTCGTCGGCGAGTGCGCGAGAGTATTCGGGCGCATTCGTGCCCATGTTGACGATCGTGTGTCCGCCGACCCGGGCGGCAAAACCGGGTGAGCCGCGCGCAAGGGCGGCGTCGATTGCCGCGTCGTTCGCGAGCATCAGGATCACGGTGCGGCAGGACGCGAAGACGTCGTCGACGTTTTCGGCCACGCGTGCGCCGGCGTCGCGCAGCGCATCGTCGCTGCCGTGCGAACGGCTCCACGCGACGAGCGGCGTGCCGGCCCGCGCGAGATTGAGCGCCATCGGCGTGCCCATCACGCCAAGGCCGATGAATCCGACTGCGGTTTGCATGGTGCGGCTCCCACGGTAGGTGGCGACGATCGTGGGCGTCAGTATCGCAGCGTTTACGCGCCTCTGCCATGTGACCCGCGCGAGCGCGGAAGCCGCGCCATCGCCGCTATGCGATCCCCGCCAGGTACGGCCACGGATAAATGCCGCGTGCATGGCCGTCGCCGAACAGAAGGCGCACGCCGTAGCCGAGCGCCTCGACGCCGTCGAGCGTCAGGCCGGCGCGGGCGTCGATACGGCCGCCATCGAAGCGGATTCTCCGGCATTCCGCACACGGACAATCGCTGCGCAACTGCGCATAGCCGATACGTTGCGTCGCGCCGTCGGGCCAGCGTAGCGTCAGTGCGCGTGCCGGGTGATCGAGTGCGATTTCGGTCGGCGCGATCATCGCGACGCCTCGTCGATCTGTCCGATCGCGATCCGCACGGCCTTGCGGACTTCGGGGTCGCGATCGTCGAGTGCGTCGTGTAGCGCCCGCAGCGTCGCCCGGTCGCGCAATTCGCCGAGCGCGAGCGCGGCTTCCTTGCGCAGGTTGCTGATCGTATGCGAGAGCAGCGCGACGACGGCCGACGCCGCGGCCGCATCGCGCAATTGGCCCAGCGCGCGGACGGCACGCACGCGCACTTGCCAGTAGTCGTCGTCGAGCGCGGCGACGAGCGGGTCGCGCGCAGCGGCGATGCGCAGCTTGCCGAGCGTGGCAGCCGCTTCTTCGCGCACCTGCCATTCGGCGTCACGCAGCGCCGCGAGCAACGCGGTGACGACGGCGGTATCGCCCGCCGCCGCAAACCCGATTGCGCCGACCGCGGCGCGCCGCACGTCCGCGTCGGCGTCCGCGGTCGCGACGCGGGCGAGCGGCGGCAGCGCGCGGCCGTCCTTGAGCCAGCCGAGCACGACGACCGCCTCGGCTCGGACGGCAGCGGCGCTCGCGTCGAGCGCGCGCAGCGCGGGCGCGAACGCGTCGGGGTCGCGCAACTCGCGCAAGCCGCGCAGCACGGCGCCGCGCACGAACGGCTCGGACCGGTCGGCCCAGCGGCACAGCACGGCGCCCGATGCCGCGTCCTTCAGTTCGGACAGGCTTTGCGCGGCGGTGGCGCGCACGCCGTTGTCCGGATCGAGCAGCGCGTGGCACAGCGCGTCGACGACCTCGGGCTGCTCCCATGCGTCGAGCACGCGCGCGGCCTCGCTGCGCACGTCGGCCGACGGGTCGTCGCGCAGCGCCGCGATGAACGACGGCACGAGTTCGGGCGCTTCGAGATCGGCGAGTTCGAGCAGCGCGATGCGGCGCACCGATGCGTCGGCTGCGGCGAGGCGCGCGACGAGCGCGGCATGATCGGCGGCCGGCACGCCGGGCAGCGGGAAAGCGGAGGAAGAAGCGGTCATGGGAAAGAGTCGGTGCGGTGAATGGGCGGGCACGTGCGCTCAGGCGGCATCGCGCAACAGCGCGAGGCAGCGGCGCTTGATGTCGACGAACGCGGGCTCGGTCGTGCTGTCGTCGGTGCGCGGCCGCGCGAGCGGCACGCGGATATCGGCGACGATGCGCGCGGGCCGCGGCGACAGCATCAGGATGCGGTCGCCGAGAAACAGCGCTTCCTCGATGTCGTGCGTGACGAACAGCACGGTCGTGCCGATGCGCGACCAGATGTCGAGCAGCAGCGTCTGCATCATCCGGCGCGTCTGCGCGTCGAGCGCGCCGAACGGCTCGTCCATCAGCAGCACACGCGGCCGGTTGATTAGCACGCGGGCGATCTCGACACGCTGCTGCATGCCGCCGGAAAGCTGCGCGGGATAGTGCGCGCCGAAGCCGCCGAGCCCGACGAGCTCGAGCAGTTCGGCCGCTTCGCGGCGGCGCTCCCGCGCGGGCACGCCTTTCATCTTCAGGCCGAACGCGACGTTGTCGATCACGCGCTTCCACGGAAACAGCGTGTGCTGCTGGAACACGAGCCCGCGATCGGGATGCGGGCGGTCGACGCGTTCGCCGTCGACGACGATTTCGCCGTGCGTGGCCGCGACGTGGCCGGCGAGCGCGCCGAGCAGCGTCGATTTCCCGCAGCCGGACGGCCCGAGCACGCAGACGAATTCGCCGGGTGCGATGTCGACGTCGAGCGTATCGAGCGCCGCGAAGCGCGCATGCGGCGGGCCGAGTTCGATCGTCAGCGCGCGCACGCCGATGCGGCCGGGCGCGGGCGACGCAATGTCCGGCGTACTCACGATCGGCCTCCACGCGGTGCGTACCACGGCGTGAGCGCCGCGCCGATACGCTTGACGAGCAGGCTGCTGCCCATCCCGAGCAGGCCGATCAGCGCCATGCCGACCACGATGTCCGGGTAGTTCTGCAACGTATAGGATTCCCACGTGAAATAGCCGATCCCGTACTGGCCCGCGATCATCTCGGCCGTGACGAGGCAGAACCACGCGGTACCCATTCCGATCGACAGGCCCGTGAAGATCGACGGCGCGGCGCCGGGCAGGATCACTTCCGCATAGAGCGCGAGGCCGCGCGTGCCGAGGCTGCGCGCGGTCGCGACGAGCCGCGGGTCGACGGCTTCGGCGCCATGCACGGTATTGAGCAGGATCGGAAACAGCGCGCCGACGAACGTGATGAACATCATGCTCAGCTCGGACGACGGGAACATCAGGATCGCGAGCGGAATCCACGCGACGGCCGGAATCGGCCGCAGCATCTCGAGCGGCGGCAGCAGCGTGTCCTCGAGCGCGCGATAGCGGCCGATCGCGAGCCCGAGGCCGATGCCGGTGACCGCCGCCGCGACGAAGCCGGCCAGCACGCGCGTGATGCTCGCGAACAGGTGCATCGGCAGCTTCGGCGATTGCAGGAACGCTGCCAGCGCGGGGCCGACGTCGCTCGGCGCGGGCACGTTCGCGAACGTGACGATGCCGAGCGACAGCCGCCAGTGGACGGCCGCCTGCCACAGCGCGATGCAGGCGGCGAGCGATGCGATGCGCCATGCGCGGCGGCGCATCGGGGTCGAGCGGCGGCGCGCGGCGGAATGCGGTGAGCGGGTGTCACCGCTGCGCGGTGCGTCGGCGAGACGGCGTTTGACGAGGTCGAGGGTGGCAGCCATGCGGAAGTCCGGGGTCGACGAATGGAAGGGGAAAGGCGCGCGACGTTCAGCGGGCGGCGAGCGCCTGCGCGGTGACGGTCTTCGCGGCCGCGTAGTCGACCACAGCGCCCGATACCTGCTGCGCGTACGCGTCGGCGCCCGACTTCAGCAGGAACGCGGTGAGCACGCCGTGCGCGTCCTTCACGTACCACGCCTGGTCGGCGAACAGCTTCAGGCCGCTCGCATGGTCGTGCACGAACACCGCCCGCACCTTCGCGGAAGGGCCGAGCTTGCCGAGCGCCACGAACGCGGCGGTGGGGCTCGCGTAGTTGCGTACCGGTTCGTCGTTGGCGAGCCACACTTGCGCGACGTCGTTGAAATCGCGGATCGGCTTGCCGGTCGTCGCATCGTTCGCGACGAGCGGCTGCTTGCCGTAGTGTTTCAACGCCGCGTCGTAATCGAGCCCGGACGCCTTGAACGCCGCGCGGATATAGCGGTCGTCGACGAACGTCGCGGGGTCGGGCGCGGAGTCGGTCTTCTTCAGCAGCTTCAGCGTATCGATCGCCGTCGCGACCGCTTGCCGGTATTCGGGCTTCCACGTCAGGTCGCGGGTCTGGATGCCGAGCGGCCCGTGATACAGGTAGTCGACCGGCGCCTCGATGCCGGTGACCTTCTCGATCAGCAGGCTGTACTTTTCCGGGTTCTGCGCGAGCAGGCGGTTCGCCTCGATCGCGGCACGCAGATAGGCCACGACGATTTCCGGATAGCGCTGCGCGTAGTCCGCATCGACGAGTGCGCCGTGGAAGGTCGGCGCGTGGGTCTGCGCGCCGTCGTAGATCTTGCGCGCGATGCCGCGGTACGGGAACAGGTCGGCGAACGGCACGAAATCCGCATGCGCGTCGATCTTGTTCGCCTTCAGCGCGCTGCCGGCCACTTCGGGCGCCTGCGTGACGATGTTCACGTCGGTGTCGGGGTTCCAGCCCTGGGCCTTGATCGCGCGCAGCAGCATGCCGTGCGCGGTCGATGCGAACGGCACCGAGATCGTCTTGCCCTTCAGGTCGGCCAGCCCGTGCACCGTCGAATTCGACGGGACGACGATCCCGTTGCCGCTGCCGTCGATGCTGCCGTCGAGCACGGTGATGAACACGCTCTTGCGGCCGGCCTTGCGGAACGCCGCGCCGTTCAAGGCACCGGGGAAATCGGGCCATCGCGCCGAAGTCGAGCTTGCCGGCGACCATCTCGTTGGTGAGCGGCGCGCCGGACGTGAAATCCTTCCACTGCACGTCGTATTTCACGTCCTGGTACTTGCCGGTGCGCGGCAGGTACTTGTCGAGCAGATGCAGTTCACGGATCAGCAGACCGCCGGTCGCGCAGTTGATCGTCGTGTCCTGTGTGCCGATCGCGACGCGGATTGTCTCCGCATGTGCAAAACCGGTGGCCGCGACCGCGATCGACGCGGCGAGCAGGCGAAACATCCGTAGCGTGGTTTTCATCAGTTGCTCCGAGAAACCCCGTCCTTCAGGACGGGGAGGAAAGGAGCGCCGCTGTTTGACAGCGGCATTCCACCGTTAAAATGGCCGGCACGATCCTTGGCGGGCGCCGCGCCGCGTCACCGCAGCAGGTAAGGAATGTCGACCTTGACCGCGCCGGTCGGGCAGTCGCGTTCGCACGGCATGCAGTACCAGCATTCGTCGAACTGCATGTAGGCCTTGCCCTTGGTGACGTCGATCGCGAGCAGGTCGAGCGGGCACACGTCGACACACACGGTACAGCCCTTGTCGGCGATGCACAGCGACTCGTCGATCGTCACGGGCGCGCTGCTGCGCTGGAAGATGTCGTGCGGGGTATGGGACATGGCAAGGTTCCTCAAAGGGCGGCCGCGAGCGCGGCCGGTTCGCGGATGCGCAACTGCGCGTAGGCGCCGCGTTCGTCGTCGGCGAGCGGCACGACGTACGGTTCGACCGGCCGCTTCTCGCTGCGCATCGCGCCCTCGGCATCCTTGCGCAACCACGTGTGGCAGAACCATTCGGCGTCGTTGCGGTGCGGAAAATCGACGCGATGGTGGTACAGGCCCCAGCGGCTTTCGGTGCGGAACAGCGACGCGCGCGCGGCCATTTCGGCGCAATCGCGGATCGCGCGCACTTCGGCCGCACGCATCAGTTCGTGCGGATTGTCGGCCTTGATTTCTTCGATATCCTCAATAATTCCGTCAAAACGTTGTAGCCCGATCTCCATCTTGCGCGTCACCTTCGGCGGTTGCAGGTAGTCGTTCACCATCCGGCGCAGCTTGTACTCGACCTGCGCCGGCGCCAGCCCGCGTTCGCGCAGCAGCGGTGCGAGCACGCGGGTGCGCTCGGCGTTGACCTGTTGGTCGTCCACCGGCGCGTGGTCGCGGCCGGCCACGTAGTCAGCTGCGTTTTGTCCGGCGAACCAGCCGTACGTGAATGCCCCGAGCATGTAGTTGTGCGGGACGGCCGCCATGTCGCCGGCCGCGTAAAGCCCCGGCACGGTCGTCTCGGCACGTGCGTTCACGTACACGCCCGACGCGCTGTGGCCGCTGCAGAAGCCGATCTCGGAGATGTGCATCTCGACCATCTGGCTGCGGTAGTCGGTGCCGCGCCCCGCATGGAAGCGGCCGCGGCTGGGCCGTTCGTTGGTATGCAGGATCTGCTCGATGGTCCTGATCGTCTCTTCCGCGAGATGGTCGAGCTTCAGGAACACGGGGCCGTTGCCGCTCTGCAGTTCCTGGTAGAACTCCCACATCATCTGGCCGCTCCAGTAGTCGCATTCGATGAAGCGTTCGCCCTTGCCGTTCGCGGTGAAGCCGCCGAGCGGGCCGGTCACGTACGCGCACGCCGGGCCGTTGTAATCTTTGATCAGCGGATTGATCTGGAAGCATTCGAGGTTCGCGAGCGCGGCGCCCGCGTGATAGGCCATCGCGTAGCCGTCGCCCGCGTTGGTCGGGTTCTCGTACGTGCCCATCAGGTAGCCCGATGCCGGCAGGCCGAGGCGGCCGGCCGCGCCGCAGCAGAGGATCACGGCCTTCGCGCGGATCACGTGGAAGTCGGCGGTGCGGCAGTCGAAACCGAGCACGCCGCTCGCGCGGCCTTGTGCGTCGGTCAGCACGCGCGTCGCGACGATCCGGTTCGTGATCGCGATGCGTGCGCGCTTCAGTTGCCGGTACAGCACCTTCTTGATGTCGTGTCCCTCCGGCATCGGCAGCACGTACGAGCCCATGTGATGGACCTTCTTCACCGCGTAGTCGCCGGTGCCGTCCTTCTCGAACTTCACGCCCCAGCGGTCGAGCTGCTCGATCGTCGTGAAGCTGTGCGTCGCATACGCGTACACGGCTTCCTGGTCGACGATCCCGTCGTTGGCGATCGTGATCTCGCGCGTGTATTGCTCGGGCGTCGCATGACCGGGGATCACCGCGTTGTTCAGGCCGTCCATCCCCATCGAGATCGCGCCGCTGCGTTTCACGTTGGCCTTCTCGAGCAGCAGCACGCGCAGCGACGGATCGCGCTCCTTCGCCTTGATGGCCGCCATCGGGCCGGCCGTGCCGCCGCCGACCACGACGACGTCGTATTCATGCACATGGGTATTCATCGCGGGCTCCTTGCAGGTTTGCGCGCCTTTTGCCGGTCGACGCGCAACCGGTACTGGAAGGCGTCGCCGCGGAAGTAGAGGTATTCGTAGTCGATCGGCGCGCCCGACGCGTCGTGCGTGAGGCGCTCGATGCGCAGCACGGGGCTGCTTTCCTCGACGTGCAGCGCGTCGACGATTTCGTCGTCCGCGAGGATCGCGTCGATCGACACGTCGGCATGGCCGAGCGGGATGCCGCAGTCGTTCTCGAGGATCAGGAAGATGTCGCGGGTCGCGAGATCGGCGCCCGCGAGGCGCTTGCCGAGCGCTTCGGGCACCCAAGTCTGTTCGAGCGACACGGGTTCGCGGTTCAGCAGCCGCACGCGATGGATCTCGACGAGCGGCGCGCCTTCCTGCACGTTCAGCTTCGTCGCGAGATGGCGATCGGCCTTCACGGTGCGCAGGCTGCGCAACTGGTTGACGATCTCGTAGCCCATCGACGACATCGCCTCGGCAAAACCCTGCAGCGACGTCACGTTCTGGAACGCCTTCGGCTTCGACACGAACGTGCCCTTGCCGTGCAGCTTGAACAGCAGGCCATCCTTCTGCAGGTCGCCGAGCGCCTGGCGCACCGTGATGCGGCTAACGTCGAACATCGCGCAGAGCTCGTGCTCGGACGGCATCCGGCTGTGCGGCGCGTAGGTGCCGTCGAGAATGCGCGCGCGCAGCGTGTCCTTGATCTGCACGTAGAGCGGGGCCGCGGACAGCGGCACGACGTTGGGTGGGGTCATCGGTCAACTTGTTATGACAAGATGGGGCGAGTGTAGCCAGCGTCATTGCGCGCCCCAACCAACTATTTGTGATTTCGAATTTCCCGTTGCGGAAAAGCGGGAGCGGGGTGAGCGGATGATCCGACCCTTGCAAGCCGCATGGAATCGCCGACAATAAAAATCTGCGGCCCATACGCCGCGCATGTCGATTTCCCGCTGCGTCGCCCGTCGTATCGATATCGACCGGGCAGTGCGCCGCGCCATGCGCTCGTCACCCGGTTTTCCGCGAATGGTGCAACCAACGAGGAGAGGCCACATGACATGCCACATGCCGGATTCCCGATACCGCTGGGTGATCGTCGCCGCGGGCGGCCTGATGGGCTGCGTCGCGATCGGCGCGATGTTCTCGTTGCCGGTGTTCCTGCGGTCCATCGCGCGCGATACGGGCTGGTCGATGACCGGCATTTCCGCGGCGATGACGCTCGGCTTCATCGCGATGGCGTTCGCCAGCATGGCGTGGGGCAGCCTGTCGGACCGCGTCGGCACGCGCCCGGTCGTCATCGCGGGCGCCGTGCTGTTGTCGGCGAGCCTGGCGCTGGCGAGCCGCGCGCCGTCGCTGCTCGTGTTCCAGTTGACCTTCGGCCTGGCCGTGGGCAGCGCGACGGCCGCGATATTCGCGCCGATGATGGCGTGCGTGACCGGCTGGTTCGACACGCACCGCAGCCTCGCGGTATCGCTCGTGTCGGCCGGCATGGGGATGGCGCCGATGACGATGGCGCCGCTGGCCGCCTGGCTCGTGTCGGTGCGCGACTGGCGCACGTCGATGCTGCTGATCGCCGCGCTGGCGGCCGTCGTGATGATCCCGGTGTCGCTGCTGGTGCGCCGGGCGCCCGCGCTCGATCCTGCATCCGCCCACGCGGCGCCTGCGCCTGCGCCTGCGTCGGCCGGCGCGCCCGCCGCGATGTCGGTCGCGGATGCGCTGCGTTCGCCGCAGTTCATGGTGTTGGTGCTGACCAATTTCTTCTGCTGCGCGACCCATTCGGGCCCGATCTTCCATACGGTCAGCTACGCGGTGACCTGCGGGATTCCGCTGATCGTCGCGGTATCGATCTACAGCGTCGAAGGGCTGGCGGGCATGGGCGGCCGGATCGCGTTCGGGGTCCTCGGCGATCGCCTCGGCGCGAAGCGCATGCTGGTGGCGGGGCTGCTCGCGCAGGCGCTCGGCGCGCTCGGCTACTACTTCGTGCGCACGCTCGACGGCTTCTACGCGGTCGCGACGCTGTTCGGCTTCATCTATGCGGGCGTGATGCCGCTGTATTCGGTGCTCGCGCGCGAGAATTTTCCACTGCGGATGATGGGCACCGTGATCGGCGGCTGCGCGATGGCCGGCAGCCTCGGGATGGCCGCGGGTCCGGTCGCCGGCGGGCTGATCGTCGATGCGTTCGGCAGCTACGGCTGGCTGTACCTCGGCTCGTTCGCGATCGGGCTCGGCGCGTTCCTGATCGCGACGATGTTCCGCCCGTTCGCGAAGGCGCAGCCGGAAACGGTGACGGCGTAAGCGGGCAACGGAAGCAGGGCGGCTGGCGTTTTTGCCGGGTCGGCAGGCGCCTGCTGGATCGTCGTGGATAAGAAAATGGCCCGGACCTCACCTCCGTCGGGAGGCGTCCGAACGGCGCTCAGCCTGCTGCGGCGCAGCAGAGCGGCAAGTGACGGCGATCGGCGCGCATGCGCTGCGATTCGGCCCCTAAAAATACAATATCGAGCATGTATTCGAAGGGCCTGTCATACCGGCGTCACCCTGCTAGAATTCGGCCTGCCGCATTGTTCCGATTGACTGATGAGATTGCTTGACGCCCTGGTCGAACAACGTATTGCCGCCGCCGCCGCGCGGGGCGAGTTCGACGATTTGCCGGGTACCGGCGCGCCGCAGGCGCTGGATGACGACCTGCTCGTGCCCGAGGAGGTGCGGGTGGCCAACCGTATCCTGAAGAACGCGGGCTTCGTGCCGCCGGCCGTCGAGCAACTGCGCGCGCTGCGCAACCTGCACGACGAAGTGCAGGCGGTCAGCGACCGTGCCGCGCGCTGCCGGCTGCAGGCGAAGATCCTCGCGCTCGACATGGCGCTCGAATCGCTGCGCGGCGGCCCGATGGTGATGCCGCGCGACTACTGCCGGCGCATCGCGGAACGCCTGTGCGAGCGCGGGCTCGACGAAGCGTCCGCCGAAGCGGGGCCGATGTGACGTCCGACGCGCTGCACGACGCAGCTCGCTCGGCAGCCGCCGCGGCCACTGATCCCGCCGCCGATTCTCCCATTCAAGAAACCGCGTCCGCATCGGCGCGCGACCTACATTTCATGCGTCTTGCACAAGCCGCCGCCGAAGAGGCGCGCGCGGCCGGCGAAGTGCCGGTCGGCGCGGTGCTCGTGCGTGGCGACGAAGTGATCGCCCGCGGCTTCAATCATCCGATCGGCGGGCACGACCCGTCCGCGCATGCCGAAATGGCCGCGCTGCGCATGGCGGCGCAACATCTGCAGAATTACCGGATGCCCGGCTGCGAGCTGTACGTGACGCTCGAGCCATGCCTGATGTGCGCTGGCGCGATCATGCACGCCCGCATCGCGCGGGTGGTCTATGGCGCGGCCGACCCGAAGACGGGCGCGTGCGGCAGCGTGATCGACGCATTCGCGAATCCGCAGCTGAACCACCACACCGAAGTGACCGGCGGCGTGCTCGCCGACGAGTGCGGCGCCGCGCTGAAGTCGTTCTTCGCCGAGCGCCGGCGCGCGTTGCGCGAGGCGCGGCTTGCCCGCGACGCTGAATCCGGCGCGTCATAGGCCACCTCTTGCCGCCCGCGGCGTCCCGGGCGTGCACGGTTTTCGTGAACCGGACCCGGTTCGGACCCTCTAAGCAGGTTTGACGACCCCGATACCTTTCGCCATGTCCTTCCAGCCCGCTGCGTCCTACACCATCCGCCTGCTGGCGCCGTCCGGCTATCCGCACGACCCCGACGCGATCAACCGCGCGCTCGAGCGCCTGAGCACCGCGCAGCAGCGCATCGAGAACATCGAGGCGACGCAGCGGCGCTTCCAGCGTTTCGGCGGCACCGACGGCGAACGGGCAGGCGACCTGAACCGCCTCGCCGATCCCGGGCGGCCGCTGCCGGACATCGCGCTCGCGGTGCGCGGCGGCTACGGCGCCGCGCGCATCCTGCACGGGCTCGACTATCGCGGGCTCGAACGCCGGCTGCGCGACCAGCCGATCGCGCTCGTCGGTCACAGCGATTTCACGGCGATCCAGCTGGCGCTGTACGCGAAGGCGCGCATCAAGACGTTCGGCGGCCCGATGCTGTCGGCGGATTTCGGCGCCGAAACGCCGAGCGACTTCACGATGCAGCATTTCTGGCAGACGCTGACGCAGCCCAGCACGACGATCGTCGCCGATGCACCGCAGGTGCAGACGGCGAACGTGACGGGCACGCTGTGGGGCGGCAACCTCGCGATCCTCACGTCGCTGGTCGGCACGCCGTACATGCCCGACATCGAGGGCGGCATCCTGTTCATCGAAGACGTCAACGAGCAGCCATTCCGGATCGAGCGGATGATCTATCAACTGCACCTGTCGGGGCTGCTCGCGCGGCAGCAGGCGCTCGTGCTCGGCCAGTTCACCGGCGCGCGGCCGTTCGAGTACGACAACGGCTACGACATGCAGGCGATGATCGACCAGGTGCGCGCGGTGGTCGGGATTCCGGTCGTCACCGGGCTCCAGTTCGGCCATGTGCCCGACCTGTTGACGCTGCCGTTCGGCGCACAGGCGCAGTTGGTCGCGAACGCGCACGGGTTCCGGCTGACGCTGTCGGACTATCCGCATCTCGGCTGATGCCGGCGCCGGCGCGATCGATCGAAAGGCGGGGCTCCCCGCCTTTTTCTTTATGTAAGTGCGCAACTAACGGTCCATATTTTTCGTCGACGTCGACACGATTTTCGCCCGGTTGTGCACCATTTTTGTCAACAAAATGACCGGGAGGGTATACGTCCAGAAGTGTCTCCGTCTTGCCCGTCTGGCTTGCCGTGCATGGATTTCGTGCGCATTGCACCGAATGAGAACACGCTGGCGCACGCCGATTGTGCGAAATGCCGCAAAAGAATTGTTGACAATCTTTATGTCCGCCCTAGGATGAGGACCATCACACGATGCAGATCATGAACGAGCCCGATTCCACTCCGTCCGGTGCAGCCGGCCCCGAAGCGATCGCCGAGCGGATTCGCACCGCGATCCTCGAGCATCGGCTCGCGCCGGGCGCGAAGCTGACGGAGGCGCAGCTCTGCGACGTGTTCGGCGTGAAGCGCGGGACGATCCGCCAGGCGCTCGCGCAGCTCGCGACCGACAAGCTGGTCGACCTCGAGCCGAACCGCGGCGCGTTCGTCGCGAGCCCGACGCTGCAGGACGTGCACGAGGTGTTCGAGATGCGCCGGATCATCGAGCTCGCCGTGGTCGAACGGCTCGCGACCGGCCCCGGCGCCAAGCGGCTGAAGGGCGTCGCCGCGCTGATCGACAAGGAGCGCAAGGCGTTCGAGCGGCACGACTTCGCGGCGTGGATCCGGCTGTCGGGCGAATTCCACACGGCGCTCGCGACGCTGATGGGCAATGCGACGCTCAGCGAGTGCCTCGAAGGGCTCGTCGCACGCTCGACGCTGATGTCGGCGCTGTACGAATCGCACGGGCGCAGCCCGTGCTCGTGCGACGACCACGACGAGATCCTCGCCGCGCTGGAGGCGGGCGATCCGAAGCAGGCGGTCACGCTGATGGCGCGCCACCTGCAGCATGTCGAACTGAAGATGCTGGACCGGCCCGCGCAAGGGCAGGTCGATTTGCGCGAAGTGTTCGGCGGCGCCTGAGCGGCGACGCGAACCCGGCCGCGCGCCACACGACGAGCGCAATGCAGGCCTGCGGTGTTTGCCGCGGGCCGCTGGTCCGACTCCGGGCGATGATCCGGAGCGATATCGATGACGGTGGAGCGGCCTGGCGGCCGCGTCAAGGAGAAGTCATGGCTCAGTTCAGTGTGGCGCACGACAGCGCCTATCCGGCGGAAGAAGGCGGCGAGGGCGGCGGTCCGGCACTGCCGGATGGTTACAGCGAACGTCTGTACAACGAAGATTTGGCACCCCTTAAAAATCAGACATGGGGTTCGTACAACATCTTCGCGTTCTGGATGTCGGACGTGCACAGCGTCGGCGGCTACGTGTTCGCGGGCAGTCTGTTTGCGCTCGGGCTGACGAGCTGGCAAGTGCTGATCGCGCTGATCGTCGGCATCGGCCTCGTGAACGCGCTGTGCAACCTGATCGCGCGGCCGAGCCAGCAGATCGGCGTGCCGTACCCGGTCGCGTGCCGCGCGACCTTCGGCGTGCTCGGCGCGAACGTGCCGGCCGTGATCCGCGGGCTGATCGCGATCGCGTGGTACGGCATCCAGACTTATCTCGCGTCGAGCGCGCTCGTGATCGTCGTGCTGAAATTCTTCCCGCAATGGCTGCCGTATGCGGACGTCCATCGCTACGGCTTCCTCGGGCTGTCGGCGGTCGGCTGGGCCGGCTTCATGCTGCTGTGGGTGCTCCAGGCGTTCGTGTTCTGGAACGGCATGGAGACGATCAAGAAGTTCATCGACTTCGCGGGCCCGGCCGTCTATGTCGTGATGTTCATCCTGGCCGGTTACATGGTGTGGCGCGCGGGCTGGCGCAACATCGGCATCAACCTCGGCGGCGTCAAGTATTACGGCGCGGAAGTGATTCCGGTGATGATCACCGCAGTGTCGCTCGTCGTGTCGTACTTCTCCGGGCCGATGCTGAACTTCGGCGATTTCTCGCGCTACTGCCGCTCGTTCGGCGACGTGAAGCGCGGCAATTTCTGGGGGCTGCCGGTCAACTTTCTCGCGTTCTCGCTCGTCACGGTGATCACCACCGCCGCGACGCTGCCGGTGTTCGGCGAACTGATCACCGACCCGGTCGCGACGGTCGGCCGCATCGACCATCCGACCGCGGTGATCCTCGGCGCGCTGACGTTCACGATCGCGACGATCGGCATCAACATCGTCGCGAACTTCGTGTCGCCCGCGTTCGATTTCTCGAACGTCGCGCCGCGCCTGATCAGCTGGCGCGCAGGCGGGATGCTCGCGGCCGTCGCGTCGATCTTCATCACGCCGTGGAACCTGTTCAACAACCCGGCCGTGATCCACTACACGCTCGACGTGCTCGGCGCGTTCATCGGCCCGCTGTACGGCGTGCTGATCGCCGATTTCTACCTCGTCAAGCGTGGCCGCCTCGTGCGCGACGACCTGTACACGATGTCGGAAATCGGCGCCTATTGGTACACGGGCGGCGTGAACCGCCGCGCGCTCGCCGCGCTGCTGCCGGCCGCGGTGATCGCGGTGGTCTGCGTGATGGTGCCGGGCTGGCAGGCCCTCGCGAATTTCTCGTGGTTCATCGGCGCGGGGCTCGGCTTCGTGTTCTACCGGCTGCTCGCGAGCGCGAAGGCGTAAGGAGCATGCGATGAAGATCCGACTGATCAATCCGAATACGACGCAGCGGATGACCGACGCGATGGGCCGCTGCGCGCGCGAGGTCGCGGCCGCCGGCACCGAGATCGTAGCCGTGAGCCCGCCGATGGGGCCGCCGTCGATCGAAGGGTATTACGACGAGGCGCTCGCGACGCCGGGGCTGCTCGCCGAGATCGCGCAGGGCGAGCGCGACGGCTGCGACGCGTACGTGATCGCGTGCTTCGGCGATCCGGGCCTGTATGCGGCGCGCGAGCTCGCGCGCGGCCCGGTGATCGGCATCGCCGAGGCCGCGATGCATGCGGCGAGCGTGCTCGCGCCGGGCTTCTCGGTCGTCACGACGCTCGCGCGTACCTGCGGGATGGCGTGGCACCTCGCGGAGCGCTACGGGATGAAGCGGTTCTGCCGCAACGTGCGCGCGACCGACGTCGCGGTGCTCGAACTTGACCGGCCCGGCTCGGCCGCGCGCCGGATCATCGTCGACGAATGCCGGCGCGCGCTCGACGAGGATGGCGCCGATGCGATCGTGCTCGGCTGCGCGGGGATGGCCGAATTCGCGCACGAGATCGAGCAGCAGATCGGCGCGCCGGTGGTCGAGGGCGTCACGGCGGCCGTCAAATGGGCCGAAGCGCTGGTCGCGCTGCGCCTCGCGACCGCGAAGCGCGGCGACTACGCGCGGCCGCTGCCGAAGCGCTACGACGGCGCGTTCGCCCGCTTCAGCCCGCCGGACGGGGCGGCGGCGGAACCTCCGCCGAATTTGCCGCAACCGCACATACACACCGTCTGACACGCACTATCTGCGCCGCTGTATGGGCGCGTATGAACGTTTTCGCTACACTGGGCCGTCATCGCATCGGCTGGTGCGGCCGCCTCCGGCACCGCGCAGTCGATGCGAACCCATTATTCGCGCCCGCTCGTTCAGCGCGCTCATTCAGCCCGCTTATTTAGCCTGCTTTCGCCGCACTTCGAACCATGCCACTCGATCCCAACTATCCCCGCGACCTGATCGGCTACGGCCGCCATCCCGTGCAGGCGAACTGGCCGGGGCGCGCCCGCGTCGCCGTGCAATTCGTGCTGAATTACGAGGAGGGCGGCGAGAACTGCGTGCTGCACGGCGATCCGGGCTCCGAGCAGTTCCTGTCCGAAATCGTCGGCGCGGCCGCGTATCCGGACCGCCACATGAGCATGGAATCGATCTACGAATACGGGTCGCGGGCCGGCGTGTGGCGCATCCTGCGCGAATTCGAGAAGCGCGGGATGCCGCTGACGGTGTTCGGCGTCGGCATGGCGATCGAGCGTCATCCGGAGCTCGCGCGTGCGTTCGTCGAACTCGGCCACGAGATCGCGTGCCACGGCTGGCGCTGGATTCACTACCAGAGCATGACGCCGGAACTCGAAGCCGAGCACATGCGCCTCGGGATGGAAGCGATCGAGCGCGTGACGGGCGAGCGCCCGCTCGGCTGGTATACCGGCCGCGACAGCCCCAACACGCACCGCCTGGTCGCCGAATACGGCGGCTTCCTGTACGACTCCGACAACTACGGCGACGACCTGCCGTTCTGGATGGACGTCGAAGTATCGGGCGGCCGCACGTCGCCGCAACTGATCGTGCCGTATACGCTCGACACGAACGACATGCGTTTCGCGACGCCGCAGGGCTTCAATACCGGCGATCACTTCTTCGATTACCTGCGCGATGCGTTCGACGTGCTGTACGCGGAGGGCGACGAGGCGCCGAAGATGCTGTCGATCGGCATGCACTGCCGGCTGCTCGGCCGGCCGGGCCGGTTCCGCGGGCTGCAGCGGTTCCTCGATCACATCGAGAAGCACGATCGCGTATGGGTGACGCGCCGTGTCGATATCGCGCGTCACTGGCGTGAACATCATCCGTATCAGCCCAATCATCGAAACGAAGGGAAAGCATGAAGGCGATGCGCTACACGTTGGAACAACTGAACACGATGGCGCCGAGCGCATTCGTCGCGGCGCTGTCCGGGATCTTCGAACATTCGCCGTGGGTGGCCGAGGTCGCCGCGGGCCAACGGCCGTTCGCGAGCATCGATGCGTTGCACCAGACGATGTCGAATGCGGTGGAAACCGGCGGCGAAGCGCGCCAGCTCGCACTGATCAACGCTCACCCGGAACTGGCCGGCAAGGCCGCCGTGCGCGGCGAGCTGACGGCCGAGTCGACCCGCGAGCAAAGCGGCGCGGGCCTCGACCAGTGTACGCAGGAAGAGTTCGACAAGCTGCTGACGCTGAACCGCACGTATCGCGAGAAGTTCGGCTTCCCGTTCATCCTCGCGGTGCGCGGCTATGACCGCCACGGCATCATCGCGAACTTCGAGTCACGCGTGAATCATTCGCGCGCCGAGGAACTGCGCGCGAGCCTCGACCAGATCTACCGGATCGCGCGCTTTCGCCTCGACGACCTGATCGACGCCTGACACCGTCGCCCGACGCGGCCGCCGGACATCGCAATCCGGTCCGCTGCGTCGCGGCGGCCCGATCGCCTCACTGAAACAAGGAAACATCATGGCTGTTCCGCTTCTCGATCCGAACGCACCCGATTTCACGCGGCGCTACGTGAATCTTGCCGACCCGCGTCTCGGTGCGCAGGCGCTCGAGGCCAGCGACGATTTCTTCGCGCCGAAGGACCGGATGCTGAACCCCGAGCCGGCCGTCTTCATCCCCGGCAAGTACGACGACCACGGCAAGTGGATGGACGGCTGGGAAACGCGCCGCAAGCGCACGACCGGCTACGACTGGTGCATCGTCAAGCTCGCGCGCCCGGGCGTGATCAAGGGCTTCGACATCGACACGAGCCACTTCACCGGCAACTTCCCGCCGGCCGCGTCGATCGAGGCCGCGTTCGTGGCCGACGGCGCACCGACGCAGGCGACCGAGTGGGTCGAGATCGTGCCGTCGACGACGCTGCAGGGCAACAGCCATCACTACGTCGAAGCGAACGATGCACGCTCGTTCACGCACCTGCGCGTGAACATCTACCCGGACGGCGGCATCGCGCGCCTGCGCGTGTACGGCCAGCCGCAGCTCGACTGGGCCGGCGCGAGCGCGACCGAGCAGTTCGACCTCGCGGCGATGGAAAACGGCGGTTACGTCGTGGCCGCGAACAACCAGCACTTCGGCGTCGCGTCGAACCTGCTGCTGCCGGGCCGCGGCGTGAACATGGGCGACGGCTGGGAAACGCGCCGCCGCCGCGAACCGGGCAACGACTGGGCGATCATCGCGCTCGCGCAACCGGGCGTGATCCGCAAGATCGAAGTCGATACCGCGTTCTTCAAGGGCAATTACCCGGATCGGTGCTCGATCCAGGCCGCCTATGTGTCGGGCGGCACCGACAGCTCGTTGATCACGCAGTCGATGTTCTGGCCGGTGCTGCTCGGCGAACAGAAGCTGCAGATGGACAAGCAGCACTACTTCGAACACGACATCGCGTCGCTCGGCCCCGTCACGCACGTGCGACTGAACATCATTCCGGACGGCGGCGTGTCGCGCCTGCGCCTGTGGGGGACGCTCGACAAATGAAGACGCTTGCCATCGAACCGCTGACCAAGGAAGCCTTCGCGCCGTTCGGCGACGTGATCGAAACGGCAGGGGCGAAGCAGATCCCGATCAACCTCGGCACGACGATCCGCTTTCACGATCTCGCGAAAGTCGACGTGACCGATGAAGGCGGCCGCACGCTCGTCAACCTGTTCCGCGGCCAGCCGCGCACGCTGCCGTTCGAAGTGAAGATGCTGGAGCGGCATCCGCTCGGCAGCCAGGCGTTCGTGCCGCTGAACGACCAGCCGTATCTCGTCGTCGTCGCGCCCGCGGGCGATCTCGATCCGGCGAAGATTCGTGCATTCGTCACGAGCGGCTGGCAGGGCGTCAATTACGCGAAGGGCGTGTGGCATCACCCGCTGATCGCATTGGGCGGTGTCAGCGACTTCATCGTCGTCGATCGCGGTGGTGACGGCCTGAACCTGAACGAGCAGGATCTGCAGGAGTCGCTGTGGCTCACCGAGGACGCACTGGATGCGGTGACGGCCTGAGTCAGGATGATCTGGTCGTCCGCCTGTCGAAACCCGCGCAACCTGCGCGGGTTTTTTTATGCGCGCCGTTTTCTTGCGAATCAGGTTGACGTGGCCTTGCGCGTATCGCGCGAACCCTGGCCGCCGCGCTGTCGATTCGCAACCGGCGCATGCTGCGCCATCAGCCCGGCGACCCGGTCGACGAACACACGCAGCGTCGCGCTGACATGCCGGTTCGGCGGGAACGCGGCATACATCGGCATCGGTTCGAGTTGCCACGGCTCGAACAGCGGCACCCGTTTGCCGCTGTCGCGCGTGCTATCGTGCCCGCATCGCCACCACACGACGTCCGGTTCCGGGCGCGATACTCCGATGAGCCAGCCTGAAAACGACCTCGCGGTCCTGCTGCGCACGATGCAGCCCGAACTGCATCCGGGGGCGTTCGCGTTCATTTCGCTGCCGCACGACGCCGACGTATCGGTATCCGAAGTGATCGCGACGTTCCGCGAAGCGGAAGGGCTGACGGTCGTGGTCGACGAGGAGACGGCCGCGCGTCGCGGCTGGCCGGTGCTGTTTCGCGCCGCCTGGATCACGCTGACCGTGCATTCCGATCTCGCGGCCGTCGGCCTCACGGCCGCATTCGCGCGGGCGCTCGGTGCAGCCGGCATCAGCTGCAACGTG
The DNA here is from genome assembly GCF_016586105.1 of Burkholderia sp. E168m15. NCBI lineage: Bacteria > Pseudomonadati > Pseudomonadota > Betaproteobacteria > Burkholderiales > Burkholderiaceae > Burkholderia > Burkholderia sp. E168m15. The sequence goes on along the minus strand of NZ_BCPO01000060.1, from coordinate 19,716 downwards.
ATGGCCGCCGCGTACCACGATCACATCTTCGTGCCGTTCGACGACGGCCCGCGCGCACGCGATGCACTCGTCGCACTGCAGCGCGACGCGATGAGCAGGTAGCGCGCGAAGGGCATGCCGCGCAGGCAAAAAAACGGGCCCGTCACCGGGCCCGCGAACGGAGAGGATGACGCCGGCGAATGACTTCCGGCGCGCGGCGGGCGGCTTACTTGACCGCGCCGCCCTCGAACCAGGCGGCGAGTTTCGTCCGCTCGTCGTCGGTCATGTGCGTGACGTTGCCGATCGGCATCGCCTTCAGGCGCACGGCCTGATCGTAGATGCGCTGCGCGTTCTTCGACACTTCGTCCGGCGTGTCGAACATCACGCCCGCGGGCGCGCTGCCCATCAGCGTCGGCTTGGCCGAGTGGCACTCGACGCAGCGCTGCTGCAGGATCGGCATGATGTCGTTGATCACGATCTTCGGTGCGTTGGCCGCTTGCGCTTCCGGGGCGACCGGCTTCGGCATCGTCCACACCAGCGCGCCCGACAGCAGCGCGACGCCGCCGATCGGCAGGTACCACAGCTGCTTGCCGCGGTGACGCATCACGAAGAACTGGCGAATCAGCGCGCCGGCCAGCATGATCAGCACGAGCACGACCCAGTTGAACTTGTTCGTGTACGTCATCGCATAGTGGTTCGACAGCATCGCGAACACGACCGGCAGCGTGAAGTACGTGTTGTGCACCGAGCGCTGCTTGCCGCGCTTGCCGTAGATCGGGTTCGGTTCCTCGCCCTTGAGCATCTTGTCGACCATCTTGCGCTGGCCCGGGATGATCACGAAGAACACGTTCGCCGACATGATCGTCGCGAGCATCGCGCCGACGATCAGGTAGGCGGCACGGCCCGAGAAGATGTGGCACGCGAGGTATGCCGCGACGACGACGTAGAGGCCGACGCAGATGCCGAGCACGCGATCGTTGGTGCCGAGGATGCGGCACAGCGAGTCGTAGACGATCCAGCCGGCCGCGAGGAAGCCGAGCGCGGACGCGACGGCGACGACCGGGCCCATGTCGAGCACGTTCTTGTCGATCAGGTACGTGTTCGGGGCGAGCAGGTACAGCACGAAGAACAGCGTGAAGCCCGACAGCCACGTCGTGTACGACGGCCACTTCGACCAGTGCAGGTCATCGGGCATTTCCGGCGGGGCGACCGTGTACTTCTGCATGTTGTAGAAACCGCCGCCGTGGACGTGCCACAGCTCGCCGAACACCCCGCGCTTGCGCTGGTTCGGGTCGGTCGGCGGTTTCAGGCTGTTGTCGAGCGCGACGAAATAGAACGACTCGCCGATCCACGCAATGGCGACGATGACGTGCAGCCATCGCAGCGCGAGGTTCAGCCAGTCGGTGATGAAGCCTTCCATGAAACTCCTCCAGACTCAGATCGTTTGTCTTGATGCAGGCGCTGCTTCGATTGTCAGCTGCCGCGATAGGTGCTGTACGACCACGGCGACACGAGCAGCGGCACGTGGTAGTGCGAGCCGGTGTCGGCGATGCCGAAGCGCAGCACGACGCGGTCGACGAAGCGGGGTTCGGGCACCTTCACGCCGAGCGCCGCGAAGTAGTCGCCGGCATGGAATACGAGTTCGTATTCGCCGGCGGCGAGCGCCGCGCCTTCGAGCAGGGGTTCGTCGCAGCGGCCGTCGCTATTGGTCAGCACGGTCTTGATCGCGCGGCGCGATTCGCCGTCCAGCGCGTAGAGGTCCACCTTGATGGCGGCGCCGGGGCGACCGTGTGCCGTATCGAGTACGTGGGTAGTGAGCTTTCCCATTCGTTGTTCCTTGTGTGAATGCGAGGTTCGGCGGCGACTCGATCCATGACTGTGCGGCGGATCGAGGCTCCACGTCACGTGGCTACATACCCGTCGGCGAGAGTGAAGCGAGCGCCGTGCAGGCATTGTAAAAAGGTTCCCCACGCAAATACGGGCGCGATATCGAAGATAATGCGCCGCGCATGAGCGGCTGTCGACGGCCGGGCGGAAGGGCTTCGCGCGCCGGTTGCGAGCGCCCGGTGGGGCGGCGGGCGGCGTACCATACCGAATCCCTGAAGGGCCGTATTCCGGATCGCGTATTGTGCGCGGCACGCGCTTGGGCGATCCTGCCGCCGTGCGCGTCGGCCGGTGGCCGGCGCGTACCCCGAAGACGGCGAGCACGCCGGGTAACCGGGCCAGGGCGTTCGAACGGACGCAGGCACCGGGGCGTGCCGCGATTCAGCGTTCGAACGGCTGTATGACCGCTTCCAGGGCAGCCCTGGAGGCAGACCGACGCGGAGAACGCATGAATCTCGAGCAGCACGCCGGCGCACGCGCGCCGAACCCTTCCTCATCCCGCCCGAAAACCCTGCTGGTCAAGCACGCCGACGTGCTCGTGACCATGGACGACACGCGCCGCGAGCTGCGCGACGCGGGGCTCTACATCGAAGACAACCGGATCGTCGCGGTCGGCCCGAGCGCCGAGCTGCCCGACACGGCCGACGAAGTGCTCGACCTGCGCGGGCACCTCGTGATCCCGGGGCTCGTGAATACGCACCACCACATGTACCAGAGCCTCACGCGCGCGGTGCCGGCCGCGCAGAACGCCGAGCTGTTCGGCTGGCTCACGAACCTGTACCGGATCTGGGCGCACCTGAGCCCCGAGATGATCGAGGTGTCGACGCTTACCGCGATGGCCGAGCTGCTGCAATCGGGCTGCACGACGTCGAGCGATCATCTGTACATCTACCCGAACGGCAGCCGGCTCGACGACAGCATCGGCGCCGCGCAGCGGATCGGCATGCGCTTTCACGCGAGTCGCGGCGCGATGAGCGTCGGCCAGCGCGACGGCGGGCTGCCGCCCGACTCGGTCGTCGAGCGCGAACCCGACATCCTGCGCGACACGCAGCGCCTGATCGAGACCTATCATGACGAAGGCCGTTACGCGATGCTGCGCGTGGTGGTCGCGCCGTGCTCGCCGTTCTCGGTGAGCCGCGAGCTGATGCGCGACGCGGCCGTGCTCGCGCGCGAATACGGCGTGTCGCTGCACACCCACCTCGCGGAGAACGTCAACGACATCGCGTACAGCCGCGAGAAGTTCGGGATGACGCCCGCCGAATATGCGGAAGATCTCGGCTGGGTCGGCCACGACGTGTGGCACGCGCACTGCGTGCAGCTCGACGATGCGGGCATCGGCCTGTTTGCACGCACCGGCACGGGCGTCGCGCATTGCCCGTGCTCGAACATGCGCTTGGCGTCCGGTATCGCGCCGGTGAAGAAGATGCGGCTCGCGGGCGTGCCGGTCGGGCTGGGTGTCGACGGTTCCGCGTCGAACGACGGCGCGCAGATGGTGGCCGAGGTACGCCAGGCGCTGCTGCTGCAGCGGGTCGGCTTCGGGCCCGACGCGATGACCGCGCGCGAAGCGCTCGAGATCGCGACGCTCGGCGGCGCGAAGGTGCTGAACCGCGACGACATCGGCGCGCTGAAGCCCGGCATGGCCGCGGATTTCGCCGCGTTCGACCTGCGTCAGCCGCTGTTCGCGGGCGCGCTGCACGATCCGGTCGCGGCGCTCGTGTTCTGCGCACCGTCGCAGACGGCGTACACGGTGGTGAACGGGAAGGTGGTGGTGCGGGCAGGGCGGCTCGCGACGCTCGATCTGCCGCCGGTGATCGAGCGTCACAACGCGCTGGCGCAGGCGCTCGTGGAAGCGTCGCGCTGACGCGTCGGCGGGGAGGTCGCGCAGCACGTTGCGCAGCGGGGGCGCGGCCATTGTGGCCACCACCCGTCGTGCAACGCGTCGTGGTCACGCGTAACTGAGCGAACGGCGCACGCGTGGTGCGCCGTATGCGCTTACGCCTCGATCAACGTGCGGGTGGCTTCGGCGACGAGGCTGCGCAGCCAGCGCACTTCGTCGGAGTAATGGCAGCGTTCGTGCCACAGCTGGTAGTACTGCATCGGCGGGAAGTCGAGCGGCGCCGGCACGACGGACAGCGGCAGGAACTTCGCATAGTGATCGGCGAACAGCCGCGTGGTCGTGAAGATCAGGTCCGACTTCACGAGCACGTACGGTGCGAGGTTGAAGTACGGCAGCGTGACGACCACGTGGCGCTTGAGCCGTTCGCGCGCGAGATGCACGTCGATCGCGCCGCGCTGGCCGACCGAGTACGGCGTCGGCGCGAGATGCGGCGCGTTCAGGTACTGGTCGAGCGTGAGCCCGCCGCGTTTCGCGAACGGGTGCGTGTTGCTCATCAGGCAGACGATTTCATCGACGAACAGGTTCGACAGGTGCAACTGCTCGGGCGGCTCGGGCCAGTTGCCGACGACGATGTCGAGCTTGCCGTCTTCCAGCGCGAGCTCGTAGTCGAATGCGGGGCCGAGCGAATGAAACTCTAGCGTTGCGTTCGGCGCGGCCAGGCGAAAGCGCTCGACGACGGTCGGCACGAACAGTACGTTCAGGTAGTCGGGGCAGCCGATCCGGTAGCAGCGGATCGACGTGGCCGGGTCGAAGTTGTGCTGCTGGAACTTGATGCGCTCGATTTCGCGCAGCGCGTTCTGCACGGGCTCGAGCAGGCGCAGCCCGTATTCGGTCGGCACCATGCCGGATTTGCCGCGCACCAGCAGCGGATCGCCGGTGATGTCGCGCAGGCGCCGCAGCGCGGCGCTGATCGCCGGTTGCGACTGGTTCAGTTTGACGGCCGCGCGCGTCACGCTGCGCTCCATCAACAAGGTGTGCAAGACGCGCAAGAGGTACGTGTCGATCGCCTCGCGTTGCTGACTCATGTTATCTCCGGTTTATATGGCTGGGCTGATCGAGGGGTGGGGTGGGTATATCGTTTTTAATATGAACGAAAATCAGCGTCAAGAGATGGATACCCGCAGGCACGCGCCGGCCGGGCTGCGACAGGGGCCTGAACGGGGTGGAGTGCGGAAGCGCGCGGCGCCGCGCGGACACGCAGGGCGCGCATCCGGATCGCGGCGCGGCGGGTGAGGCGGCGAGCGCGTCAGTCGTCGATGCGCATGCCGACCTTCAGCGTGACCTGCCAGTGCACGACCTGATCGCCTTCGATGTGGCCGCGCGTTTCGGTCACCTGGAACCAGTGCAGGTTGTGCAGCGTCTTGCCGGCTTTCGAGATCGCGTTGCGAATCGCGTCGTCGCTCGATTGCCGCGACGAACCGGTCAGTTCGATCAACTTGTACACGTGGTCGCTCATGATGCCTCCCTGGGATATCGGTCTGTATTGCCGGTGCAAGCCGCGGTCCCGAAGCGGTCCCGCTACGGTCCCGCTACGGTCCCGCTACGGCGCCGTGCGTGCCCGGCTTCTTGAGTGATAGGTATGATGGGCGGCAAGTGCAACCCATATCGGAGACGAGGAACATCGTGGAAGTCGGATTTTGCGGACCGGGATTGATGGGCGCGCCGATGATTCGGCATTTGCTGGCGGCCGGGCATCGCGTCAGCGTATGGAATCGCTCACGCGACAAGGCCGAGGCGCTGGTGAAGGACGGCGCGCAGGTGGTCGGCACGCCGCGCGAGCTGGCCGAGCGCGTCGAGACGGTGTTCGTGTGCGTGCTCGACGGTCGTGCGGTCGGCGACGTCGTGTTTGGCGAGCACGGGCTGCTTTCCGGGGACGCGAGCGCGCGCTGCCTGCAGCGCATCGTCGATCATTCGAGCATTCCGCCTGCCGCCACGCGCGATTACGCGGCGCGCGCGGCCGCGCTCGGGGTCGGCTGGGTCGATGCGCCGGTGTCCGGCGGCGTGCCGGGCGCGCAGGCCGGCACGCTCGCGGTGATGGCCGGCGGCCGCGCGGCCGATCTCGACGCGGTGCGCCCGCTGATCGACACGTATGCGTCGCGCATCACGCACATGGGCGACGCGGGCGCGGGCCAGACGGCGAAGCTGTGCAACCAGGCGATCGTCACCGCGACGGTGACCGCGATCGCCGAGGCGGTCGGGCTGGCACAGGCGAGCGGCATCGACGCCGCGCGCCTGGCCGAGGCGCTCGCCGGCGGCTGGGCCGATTCGGTGCTGCTGCAGACGTTCGTGCCGCGCATGACGTCGGGCGGCCATCCACCGATCGGCGCGCTGAGTACATTTCAGAAGGATGTCGATGCCGTTGCCGACGCCGCGCGCGACACGGGCGCGGTGATGCCCGTGTCGGCCACCGTGCAGCAGGTGCTGAGGCTGGGTGCCGCGCAGGGGCTCGCCGGCGCCGATTTCGCCGCGTTCATCGACATCGTGCGGCCGAACAACGGCCGTCAGCAGGTGTCGTGACGGGCAAGCGGGGCGTGTGAATGGCAGATGGGCCGCGCGGAGGCGGCCCATCGAATGACTGGCGGATCAGCCGAGCGAGCGGGGTGTCGTGTCGCCCGCGTTCTGGCGGCCGAGGCCGCCGCGCAGGCTCGCCTTCGTGCCTGCACCAAACTCGGGCAGGATGCGCGCACGCGCACGGCTGGCGAAGACGAGGAAGCCGAAGCCGTTCGCTTCGTACCAGTATCCGCCGTTCTCGAGGCCGTCGAGCGGCTGCTCGAGCGCGTTGGCGATCGATTCGATGCAGCGCTTGCGCAGCTCGGCGATGGCCGGATACGGCGGCTGCGCGCCGCGCACGCTGCACAGGAGCACGTCGAGGCCGGGCAGCACGTGCGCATAGAGGACGGGTTCGTCCTGCGCGCGGGCGCGGGCAATCTTGGTGTCGAGCTGGGCAAACGGTTTCGAGTGGCGCAAGACCGCGAGGAACGACTCCTGGCCATCCTGCGGCGCACGCCGACGTTTTTTCGGGAAGGACATAAACACTCGCCTCAAAAACAATTGCAAGAAATGCGGCACTTTCATGCGACCCACTCCCGGCTATGTACGCCGCATGTCGATCCTTTATAGCACACGAAAATGCTGCATTCGTGCAGTACGACGATCAATGTCTCCCGTCGACCTGCTCGCCATGATCGACACAGCCAGCGTCTTGGCGCCCGTACTGTCGTTTAGTCTCCATCATAGACCTGCTTTTCCCGCGCGTGCATTCGCTCGTCACAAAAAAGTGAGATACGCCGCATGCGGCGGTGCATCGCGCGCGCAATAAAAAGGCCCGCACGGGGCGGGCCTGGCGGGCGGCGCGTGAGGCGCTCAGCGCTGCTTGAGCGAATCGCGGATCTCGCGCAGCAGCACGACGTCTTCCGGCGTCGCGGCCGGCGCGGCTTCTTCCGGCTTGCGCAGTTTGTTGATGAATTTCACCATCAGGAAAATGATGAACGCAAGGATCACGAAATTGATCGCCACCGTGATGAACGAGCCGTAGCCGAATGCGGCGACGCCCGCGGCCTGCAGGTCCTTGAACGAATCGGGATTACCCTTGAACGACGGGGGGATGGTGCCGAGCAGAACGAACTTGTTCGAGAAATCCAGACCGCCGGTCAGCACACCGATGACCGGCATGATGAGGTCCTTCACGACCGAGTCGACGATCTTCGAGAACGCGCCGCCGATGATCACGCCGACGGCGAGATCCATCACGTTGCCCTTGACGGCGAACTCCTTGAATTCCTTGATGATGCTCATGAGCGGCTTTCTCCTGGTTGGGGCGAGGGAGGCGTGCCGCGACGCGCAGGATTGCTTTGCGTCGAATGAGGTCGGTGGCACGCCGATGGCCGCATGATAGCGAACGTGCCCCATTGCCGGTAGTCCATCTTGAAATGATTGACAAATCCGCGCGTCGGGCGCGGCCGGTCATGCAGGCGGGCGTGGCGGGGGAGGCCGGGCGTCGACGCGCACGTCGACGTCCGGTGTGCGGGGGCTCAGGTGTTGTCGTCGGTCCAGCCGTCGTCGTTGCTGCCGAGATCCATCCCGCCGCCGCCGCTGCCGTCGCTCCAGTTGGAATCGTCGCCGCGGCCGAGATCGAAGCCCGGGTCGGCTTCCTGCCTGCGGTGGTCGCCGTCGACGATCACGTCGCGTTCGACCACGCGTTCGCGGCCGCCCGACATCGCTTCGCCGAGCAACACGCCGGTCAGGAGCCCGCCCATGCCGCCGCCGAAACCGCCGCCTTGCTGGATCACGACGGGCGGCTGCTGTTGCGGATAGGGCTGTTGCGGCGGGTAGGGCTGTTGCTGATACGGCTGGCCTTGCGCGCCCGTCATGCGATCGGCTTCCTGCGCGTACACGGAGCCGCTGCCGTTCGCCGGCGCCGCGGGCTGCGCGGCCGGGTCGGGGCGGCCTTCGACGCGCGCCTTCACGCTGGCGTGGCGCTGTTCGAGCTCGTCGACGCGATACGGCGGCACCGGATTCTTGCCGTTCGACAGCGTCTCGACGAGCGTGCGGGCGTCGTTCTCGATCGCTTCGAGTTCGCCGGTCAGCGCCGCGGCGCCGGGCGCCGTCGACAGCTTCGCATCGAGCTTGAGCGGCCGGATGTCGTTCAGCACGTCGGTCGCACGCTTGAGCTGCGTGCGGCGCTCGTCGTCGGCGCGGCCGTTGTCGGCCGTGGTGCGCGCGCGCCGCAGTGTCCAGCGCAGCACCAGCGCGATCACGGCGACGATCAGCCCGAGGCCGATCCACATGCCGGTCGACGGACCGTGCTTCTCGGCCGGCGCGACGGCGGGGGCGAGCCCCGGCTGCAGCGTGCCGGCCTGCGTGGCCGACGGCGGGTTGCCGCTCACGCGCGCGGCGTCGGCGCGAATGCGCGACTCCGTTTGCGCGAAGCGCGACGCGTCGGTGAACTTCAGTTGCGGATCGAGCGATTTGGCGCGCTGCAGTTGCGCGAGCGCGTCGGACGCGCGGCCCTCGCGGTCCAGCACCTGCGCATACAGGTAGCGCGCGTGCGCGTTGTTCGGATGGGCATCGATGACTTGCGACAGCTGCGTGTCGGCTTGCTGCCAGTTACGCTGCGCGATCGATTGCTCGACCTGCTGCAGCGACGGGACCGCAAACGCGGCGGACGACAACAACATCAGCGAGAGGCCGAGTGCGGCGAGAGATTTCTTCATGGTCGAACCGGGCGCACGCGCCCGTCTCCTGACGATCGGTTCGCGCCGCGCGCCCGGGCCGGGGCGCGGCGCGGTGGCCCGCGGCGGGTTACTGCGCGGGCGTATCGAGCTGCTTCTTCAGTGCGGCGAGGCGATCTTCCACCGACGGGCCCTTGTTCAGCGCGGCGAGCTTGTCGTCGAGCGCCTTGCCGCTCGACGTGTCGGCCGAATTGAGGCGTGCGTCCGAGCGTGCGTTCTGCAGCGCGACCTTGTCCTCGAGCTTCTGGAAATCCTCGGACAGGTTCTTGCCGCCGATGCCGCCCAGCGCGCTGGCTGCGACGTCCTTCGCCTGCGCGATTTCCTGCTTCGCCTGCAGGATGTTCGAGCGTGCGTTCAGATCGTTGCGGCGCTGGCGCATGTCGGCGATCTGCCCCTTCAGTTTCTCGACCGACGGCTCGAGCGTCGTCAGCTCGGCCGCGAGCGCGTCGCGCTCGGCTTCCGCGTTCGACTGGGCCGCGAGCGCCTCGCGGGCGAGCGCTTCGTCGCCGCCCTGCAGCGCGCGCTTCGCGCCGTCCTCGTACTTCCTGACCTTGTCGTCGGCCGCATCGCGCTTGCTGCGCTGGGTCGCGACCTGTGCCTCGATTTCGATCAGCGAATTCTCGGCACGGCCGATGCTGTCGTCGAGCTCCCGCACGATCTGCCGTGCGTCGCGCGACGGATCCTGTACCGAATCGGCCGCATCGTTCAGCAGGCCTTTGATCGTGCGCGAAATAGAGTCGAAAAGCGACATGAAATCCTCCGTGGTTGAAAGGCGCCGCGTGACCGCGGCAATGCCCGTCGCGAGCCGGTTCCGGCCCGCGTGAGCCGGCGGATATTACACCACCGGTTCACTTAAATACGGCTTAAACGCGCGAGTTCAAGCGGCTCGCGCATCAGGACGCCAAACCTTTCGCGACTGAAAGAAATTCGCCCGTGCGTGCCGTATCGCGTGTCCATCATAGGCCGAGGATGTCGACAATACGTTCCGCAAATCACGGCATTGCGGGAATTTTTACAAAAAATCGCGAAGGCGCCCGGTCGATTTCATTAAAATGCGCTGTCACGTCGCGGGAACGGATCGCCGCGCGGTGGGGTCTGTCGACGTGACAGCCGCTTCTCGATGCACCCACTCTGATTCATCCGCTTGCATTTCCGCATGCGTCCGAGGGCGCCACGTACGCCCGCCATTCCGACATGCCAATTATCAAACGACCGCCTTCTTCTTCCGACAGGAACGAGCCCCACTACACGCTGCGCCGTTCGCCGTCCGGAGCCTATTACCCCGATGACGACGATCGCGACGACGGCCGCCGCGCGCAGCAGCGCAGTGGCGGCGGAGGGCGCCGGCGCACGTTCGGTTCGCGCGTCGCGCTGTGGTTCGTCGGCCTGTTCGCGACGCTCGCGGTCGTCGGCGCGCTGATCGTCGGCTACGCGCTGGTCGTGATGGCGCCGCAACTGCCGTCGCTCGATGCGCTGACCAACTATCAGCCGAAGGTGCCGCTGCGTGTGTTTACCGCCGATCACGTGCTGATCGGCGAGTTCGGCGAGGAGCGCCGCAGCCTCGTGCGCTTCCAGGACATTCCCGACGTGATGAAGAAGGCCGTGCTCGCGATCGAGGACTACCGCTTCTACGAGCACGGCGGCGTCGATTTCCTCGGCATCCTGCGCGCGGGCGTGGCCGACCTGATGCACGGCGGCGCGCGCCAGGGCGCGAGCACGATCACGATGCAGGTCGCGCGCAACTTCTTCCTGTCGAGCGAGAAGACCTACACGCGCAAGATCTACGAAATGCTGCTCGCGTACAAGATCGAGAAGGCCCTGACGAAGGACCAGATCCTCGAGCTGTACATGAACCAGATCTATCTCGGCCAGCGTTCGTACGGCTTCGCGGCCGCGGCGCGCGTGTATTTCGGCAAGGACCTGAAGGACATCACGCTCGCGGAAGCGGCGATGCTCGCGGGGCTGCCGAAGGCGCCGTCCGCGTACAACCCGGTCGTCAATCCGAAGCGCGCGAAGGTGCGTCAGGAATACATCCTGAAGCGCATGCTCGACATCGGCTACATCACGCAGCCGCAGTACGACGAGGCGATCAAGGAAGAGATCCACGTGCGCACGCCGGGCAACCAGTACGCGGTGCACGGCGAGTACGTCGCCGAGATGGTGCGGCAGATGATGTACCAGCAGTACAAGGACGAAACCTACACGCGCGGGCTGACCGTCACGACGACGATCAACTCGGCCGACCAGGAAGCCGCGTATCAGGCCGTGCGTCGCGGCATTCTCGACTACGAGCGCCGTCACGGCTATCGCGGCCCCGAAGCGTCGATCAACCTGCCTGCGGCCGGCGACGAACGCGACGAGGCGATCGACGATGCGCTCGCCGATCACCCGGACAACGGCGACCTGCAATCGGCGGTCGTGCTGTCGGCATCGCCGAACGCGGTCGAGGTGCAGTTCGTCGGCGGCGCGACCACGACGATCGGCCCGGCCGGGCTGCGCTTCGTGTCGGCCGCGCTGGGCGCCCGTGCGAACAACGCGCTGCGTATCAAGCCGGGCTCGGTCGTGCGCGTGCTGAAGGACGGCAAGACGGGCTGGCAGGTGGTGCAGTTGCCGCAGGTCGAAGGCGCGCTCGTCGCGATCGCGCCGCAGGACGGTGCGATCCGCTCGCTCGTCGGCGGCTTCGACTTCAACAAGAGCAAGTTCAACCACGTGACGCAGGCGTGGCGGCAGCCGGGCTCGTCGTTCAAGCCGTTCATCTACTCGGCGTCGCTCGACAAGGGGCTCGGGCCGGCGACGATGATCAACGACGCGCCGCTGTACTTCCCGCCGAGCGTGCCGGGCGGCACCGCGTGGGAGCCGAAGGACGACGACCAGCCGGACGGCCCGATGACGATGCGCACCGGCCTGCAGCGTTCGAAGAACCTGGTGTCGATCCGGATCCTTGCGTCGATCGGCACGCAGTACGCGCAGCAGTACGTGACGCAGCGCTTCGGTTTCGATCCGGCGAAGACGCCGCCTTACCTGCCGATGGCGCTCGGCGCGGGCCTCGTGACGCCGTTGCAGCTCGCGACCGGCTACGCGGTGTTCGCGAACGGCGGCTACAAGGTCGATCCGTACCTGATCGCCGAAGTCGACGACGCGCGCGGCCAGCCGCTGCAGAAGTCGCAGCCGGTGGTCGCGGGCGGCACGGCGCCGCGCACCATCGAAGGCCGCAACGCGTACGTGATGAACAGCCTGCTGCATTCGGTCGCGACGGCCGGCACGGGCGCGGGCACCAACGCGCTGGGCCGCAACGACCTGCAGGGCAAGACGGGTACGACGAACGACGCGAAGGACGGCTGGTTCGCCGGCTACCAGCAGTCGCTCGTCGCGGTTGCGTGGATGGGCTTCGATCAGCCGAAGAGCCTGGGCAGCCGCGAATTCGGCGCGCAGCTCGCGTTGCCGATCTGGGTGAACTACATGCGCACCGCGCTGAACGGCGTGCCCGAGCAGCAGATGCCGATGCCGGACGGCCTGACGACGATCGACGGCGAGCTGTACTACGCCGATCGGACGCCGGGCAACGGCTTCGTCGCGAACGTCGACATCAACCCGGCGGAGAACGCGATCAGCGCGAACGACGCCCTCGGCTCGGCCGGCGCGGCCGGGCTCGCGCCGCCGCCCGTCACGCCGCAGGAGAAGCAGCAGATCATGGACATGTTCGAGAGCAAGTAAGCGGTACGCTGTGCGTCAGCCATGCGACGGGCGCCTTCGGGCGCCCGTTCTTTTGTGCGCGACCGGCAGCGGAAGCCGGTGAATCAGAACGACGCGCAGGCCGGCACGACGGTCATGCCGACCGATTGCTGATGAAATCGCTGGACGTACGCTTGCCGGATCGCGGCGAGCCGTGTGCGCGTGTCCGGCGTATCGTCGGCGATGATACGGATCACGAAGCTGTCTTCGCGCGTGACGTCACCGGTCGAGCGGTCGCGCCACTGGCCGTGCGTGTCCCAGTAGGTGAGGCCGTCGGGAAAGCGCGGCGTGACCGTGTCGGCGAGGAATGCCGCGCGTTCGGCATCGGTGACGGGCCCGCGCCCGGCGATGTCGCGCCCGAACAGCAGGTCGGCCTGCAGCATGCGGCTTTCGCCCGGTTGCGTGCAGGATGCCGGTTGCGCGCCCGAGATGGACGAGGGCGCTGCCGCGCAACCGGCGAGCAGCGCGAGCGCCGCCGCGCATGCGGCCAGCCGCCGCATCTGCCCATTTCGTGACGATCGACCTTCGCGCGTGCAAAACGCTGCGCGCTCAACCACTTGCGTGCGGGTCCGGCGGGTTATCAACAGGGCTGTCAACATAATCTGGGGATAACCCTAGGATGGCCTGCGCACGCGCGGTGCGGAGTCAGTGCTGCAGTTGCGCGTGCGCGAGATGCATGCCGAGCGTGGCGGGGTCGGTATTCGTGCCCGACAGCAGCACGCCGACGCGCTTGCCCTGCAGCGTTTCGCGCAGCGGGCCGAGCAGCGCGGCGAGCGCGGCCGCGCAGGCCGGCTCGACCGACAGTTTCAGGTGCGAGAACAGGAACAGCATCGCGGCGCGCAGCGCGTCGTCGGAGACGGTGACGATGCGGTCGAGGTGGCGCCGGCACAGCTGGTAGCTGTATTCCTCGGTATGCGGCGCCATCAGCGAATCGGCGATCGTCTGCATCGCGCTCATCTTGATCGTGTGATTGGCCGCGAAGCTGCGGCTCATCGCGTCGGCGCCTTCCGGCTCGACGCCGTACACGTGCACGCGCGGATTCGCGAGCCGCAGCGCGGTCGCCATGCCGGCCGCGAGCCCGCCGCCGCCGATCGGCACGATCACCGCGTCGAGGTCCGGCGTCTGCGTCGCCCATTCGTAGCCGAGCGTCGCGGTGCCGAGGATCGTGTGATAGCCGTTGAATGGATGAATGAAGAAGCGGCCTTCCTCGGCCTCGATGCGCCGCACGAGATCGAACGCCTGCGACGCGCTGCCTGCCAGCACGACTTCCGCACGGTACTGCTTGCACTGCGCGATGCGCGTCGGGCTTGCGGTATGGAACATCACGACCTTCGCGCTGCTGCCGAGCCGCATCGCCGCATACGCGACGGCTGCCGCATGATTGCCGGCCGATACGCAGGTGACGCCCGCGTTCTTGCGGTCTTCGTCGAGCGCGAGCAGGTGCGTGAACGCGCCGCGCGCCTTGAAGCTGCCGCTCGCCTGCAGCAGCTCGAACTTGAAGTTGACGTGCGTGCCTTCGAGGGAGGGCAGGTCGGCGCGCTCGAACACGGGCGTGCGCGCGACCCAGGGTGACAACGCGAAATGCTGCGCGGCGATTTCGTCGAGCGTCGGAATCGGCTCGCCGTCGATCGTCGTATGGGCAGTGCCCTGTTGTTCAGTCGACATGACGTGGCGGGTGGCGGAGTGGGCCGACCCGCACACGCGGGCTGGCGTGGCGGGAGGCAGTCAGTGCGCGTCGACCGACATGCTGCGAATGAACTTGCGCAGGAACTGCTCGCAGCCGGCGAGCTGCGCGAGCTCGACATATTCGTTCGGCTTGTGCGCCTGCTCGATGTTGCCGGGTCCGCACACGACGCTTGGAATGCCCGCGCGGGCGAACAGCCCGGCCTCGGTGCCGTACGCGACCTTGCGCTTGTCCTGGTCGGCCGTCAGCGCGCGCACGAGCTGCGTGATCGCGGCTTGCTCGGTCGCGTCGAGGCCGGGTGCCGCGGCGATCTTCGAGAACTCGATCGCGGCGTTCGGATGTTCGCGCAGCATCTGCGGCAGCAGCGTTTCCTGTGCATACGCTTCGATGCGCGTGAAGATCTGCTCGGGATCGAGCGTCGGCAGGTTGCGGAATTCGAAGTCGAAGCGGCACTCGGCCGGCACCGTGTTGATCGCGTTGCCGCCCTGGATCGTGCTCGTCTGCGCGGTGGTGAACGGTACGTCGTACAGTTCGTCGAACGGGCCTTCGGCACGGAAGCGGTCAGCGATGTCGCGGATGTGGCAGATCAGGCGGGCCGCATACTCGATCGCGTTGAGCCCCTTCGGCGTCAGCGACGAATGTGCGGCGTGGCCGCGCACGCAGCAGCGGTACGCGTTGATGCCCTTGTGCGCGATGATCGGCCGCATGCTGGTCGGCTCGCCGACGATGCAGCCGGACGGCTGCACGCCGCGCTTCACGAGATCGGCGATCATCAGCGGCGCGCCCGCGCAGCCGATTTCCTCGTCGTAGGACAGCGCGAAATGGATCGGCTTCGCGAGCTTCGTCGCCTGCATCTCGGGCAGCAGCGCGAGCGCCGCGCCGATGAAGCCCTTCATGTCGCAGGTGCCGCGGCCGTACAGGCG
Source organism: Burkholderia sp. E168m15 (assembly GCF_016586105.1). Classification (NCBI taxonomy): domain Bacteria; kingdom Pseudomonadati; phylum Pseudomonadota; class Betaproteobacteria; order Burkholderiales; family Burkholderiaceae; genus Burkholderia; species Burkholderia sp. E168m15. Next base: position 4,386 of record NZ_BCPO01000060.1, on the reverse strand, counting down.
GCCGTCGCGGATTTCCGGCGCGAACGGGTTGCTGTCCCATTGCTGGCCGTCGACCGGCACGACGTCGGTGTGGCCCGACAGCACGATGCCGCCGTTCGTCGAACCGTCGTGCGCGGGCACGGTGGCAAACAGGTTCGCCCAGCCTTCACGCGGATCGTGCGTGATCGTCGACGCGATGCCCTTCGCGGCGAGCGCGTCGCGTACCGTTTCGATCAGGCCGAGGTTCGGCACGCGGCTCGTCGTGTCCATCGACACGAGTTGCTTGACCCAGGGCAGGCTGACGAGCGATGCATCGCCTTCGGTTGCGGCGGACGGCGCCGTCGCGTCGAGAGTGGACATGGCAAAACTCCGTCTGATGAATGGGAAATCATACTCAAAAACGCGCCTGCCCGCCTTCGTCGGGCGCGATGCGGTGCAGCAACGTCGCGCCCGTCAGGATTGCGTCAGCGGGCCGCGACGGCCGCCCCCTGTTTCGGGCCGAGCGCGCGCAGCGTTTCCTTGATCGTCGACACGCGGATCGCGAGGTCGGGCGAGCGCGTCTCGATGCGCAGCTTGTCCTGGCCCGCGAGCTTGATGTGGCGATGCTTCTGCACCATCTCGATGATCCGCATCGGATCGATCGGCGGATTCGGCTCGAACTGCAGCCCGATCGCGACCTCGCTCGCGTCGATCTTCACGATGCCGAGCGGCTTCGCGGCGATCCGCAGCCGATGCGTCTCGACGAGCGCGTGCGCCTGCGGCGGCAGCTTGCCGAAGCGGTCGATCAGCTCTTCCTGGATGCCGTCGATCGCGTCGCCGTGCTCGCAGTTCGCGAGCCGCTTGTACAGCGACAGCCGCTCCTGCACGTCCGCGCAGTAATCGGCCGGCAGGATCGCGGGCGCATGCAGGTTGATTTCGGTCGTCGCGGCGAGCGGGGCGGTGAGGTCGGGCTCCTTGCCGTTCTTCAGCGCCTTCACCGCGTCGTTCAGCATGTCCGTATAGAGCTGGAAGCCGATCTCGTGGATTTCGCCCGACTGCTTGTCGCCGAGCACTTCGCCGGTGCCGCGGATCTCCAGGTCGTGCATCGCGAGATAGAAGCCCGAGCCCAGTTCCTCCATCTGCTGGATCGCTTCCAGTCGGCGCTGCGCCTGCTTGGTCAGCGACTGCGGATCGTGCACCAGCAGGTACGCATACGCCTGGTGGTGCGAGCGGCCGACGCGGCCGCGCAACTGGTGAAGCTGCGCGAGGCCGAACTTGTCCGCGCGGTGCATGATGATCGTGTTCGCGCTCGGCACGTCGATGCCGGTCTCGATGATGGTCGTGCACAGCAGCACGTTCGCGCGCTGCGCGACGAAATCGCGCATCACGCGTTCGAGTTCGCGCTCGTGCATCTGGCCGTGCGCGATCACGATGCGCGCCTCGGGCACGAGCGCCTCGAGCATCGCCTTGCGGTTCTCGATCGTCTCGACTTCGTTGTGCAGGAAGTACACCTGGCCGCCGCGCTTCAGCTCGCGCAGCATCGCCTCGCGGATCACGCTTTCTTCCTCGCGGCGCACGAAGGTCTTGATCGCGAGCCGCTTCTGCGGCGCGGTCGCGATCACCGAGAAATCGCGCAGCCCTTCGAGCGCCATCCCGAGCGTACGCGGGATCGGCGTCGCGGTGAGCGTCAGCACGTCGACTTCCGCGCGCAGCGCCTTCAGCGCTTCCTTCTGGCGCACGCCGAAGCGGTGTTCCTCGTCGATGATCACGAGGCCGAGACGCTTGAACTGCACGTCAGACGACAGCAGCTTGTGCGTGCCGATCACGATGTCGACGCTGCCTTCGTTGATCTGCGCGATCGCCGCATTCACTTCCTTCGCGGTCTTGAAGCGTGACAGCTCGACGATGCGCACCGGCCAGTCCGCGAAGCGGTCCGCGAAGGTCTGCGTGTGCTGCTCGGCGAGCAGCGTGGTCGGCGACAGCAGCGCGACCTGCTTGCCGCCCAGCACCGCGATGAACGCCGCACGCAGCGCGACCTCGGTCTTGCCGAAGCCGACGTCGCCGCACACGAGGCGGTCCATCGGCTTGCCGCTCGTCATGTCGCCGATCACGGCCGCGATCGCCGCGGCCTGGTCGGGCGTTTCCTCGAAGCCGAAGCTTTCGGCGAATTTCACGTAGTCGCGCGGGTCGAGCGAGAACGCATGGCCTTCACGGGCCGCGCGGCGCGCGTACAGGTTCAGCAGCTCGGCGGCCGTATCGCGGATCTGCTGCGCGGCCTTGCGCTTCGCGCGCTCCCACTGGCCGGAGCCGAGCGCGTGCAGCGGCGCGCTGTCGGGATCGGCGCCGCTGTAGCGCGAGATCACGTGCAGTTGCGCGACGGGCACGTAGAGCTTGCTGTCGCCCGAGTATTCGAGATGCAGGAATTCGGTCTCGCCTTCGCCGAGGTCCATCGACACGAGGCCCATGTAGCGGCCGATGCCGTGCTGCGCGTGGACGACCGGGTCGCCGACCTTCAGCTCGGACAGGTCGCGCACCATCGCGTCGACGTTGCTCGCCTGTTCCTGCCGGCGGCGGCCCGCGCGGCGGCCGAGTGCGCCGTACAGCTCGGTTTCGGTGACGATCGCATAGCCTTCGCCCGGCACCGCGAAACCGTTCGCGAGCGGCGCGACGCCGAGCGCGAAGCGCGCATCGCTCGCCAGCCAGCTCGCGAAATCGTCGTTCGACGACGGCCGCAGGTGATGTTCGGCGAGCAGTTGCAGGATCGTTTCCCGACGGCCGGCCGATTCGACCGTCAGCAGCACGCGCTTGCCCGACGATTCGACGAACGTGCGCAGCGACGTGAGCGGATCGTCCGCATGGCGGTCGACGGTGAGTTCGGGCAGGGCGGTCGCCCAGCCGCCGGCCGGCTGCGCGGGCAGCACGACGCGCGCGAACGGCTTCGCGAACGCGAAGAAATCCTCGTCGGACAGGAACAGCCGCTGCGGCTCGAGGATCGGCCGCTCGCGATCGTGCGCGAGGAACGCGTGACGCTGCTTCGTATCGGCCGTGAAGCGGCGGATCGACGCTTCGAGGTCGCCGGTGAACACGAGGTGCGCGTCCTGCGGCAGGTAGTGGAACAGCGTGGCCGTCTCGTCGAAGAACAGCGGCAGGTAATACTCGATGCCGGCCGACGGCACGCCGTTGCCGATGTCCTTGTAGATCGGCGCGCGGCTCGGGTCGCCTTCGAAGGTTTCGCGCCAGCGGCTGCGGAAGGCCGTGCGCGCGGCTTCGTCGAACGGGAACTCGCGGCCGGGCAGCAGGCGCACGTCGCGCACCGGGTAGAGGCTGCGCTGCGTGTCGGGATCGAACGCGCGGATCGAATCGACCTGGTCGTCGAACAGGTCGATCCGGTACGGCAGCGGCGAGCCCATCGGGTACAGGTCGATCAGCGAGCCGCGCACGCAGTATTCGCCGGGGCGCACGACCTGGCTCACGTGCTCGTAGCCGGCCAGCGTGAGCTGCGCTTTCAGCTTCGCCTCGTCGAGCCGCTCGCCCTGCGCGAACGCGAACGTGTACGCGGCCATGAACGACGCGGGCGGCATCCGGTACAGCGCGGTGGTGGCGGGCACGAGCAGGATGTCGCAGCGGCCCTCGCCGAGGTCGTGCAGCGTGGCCAGCCGCTCGGACACGAGGTCCTGGTGCGGCGAGAACGTGTCGTACGGCAGCGTTTCCCAGTCGGGCAGCAGGCGCACGCGCGCGTCGGGCGAGAAGTAGCGGATTTCCTGCGAGAGCCGCTGCGCGTCGACCGCGTTCGCGCAGATCACCGCGAGGAGCGGCACGTCCTGGCGGTTGTCGGCGAGATAACGGGCGATGGCGAGCGCGTCGGCGGAGCCGTGCGCGCCGTCGAAGGCGAAACGCTGGCCGGGCTTGACGCGGGCAACGGGTGAAGCGGACGGGGTGGAAGCGTTATCTGGCATAGGGACGACAGGGGTGGCGTGCACGGGCGCAGCGCGGTGCGCCGGTCGAGACGAAAGACCTATTATAAAATCCGCTTCTCGATTTCACCTTTCCGGCGTTTCCTTTCGTGACTCCCCGACTTTTCGCCCTGATTCCCTGCGCCGGCACGGGCAGCCGTTCCGGTTCGGCCGTGCCGAAGCAATACCGCACGCTGGCCGGCCGCGCGCTGCTGCACTACACGCTTGCCGCGTTCGACGCGTGCAGCGAGTTCGCGCAGACGCTCGTCGTGCTCGCGCCCGACGACTCCCATTTCGATGCACGCCGCTTCGCGGGCCTGCGCTTCGCGGTGCGCCGCTGCGGCGGCGGCTCGCGGCAGGCGTCGGTGCTCAACGGGCTGCTGGAACTGGCCGAATTCGGCGCGACCGACCACGACTGGGTGCTCGTGCACGACGCCGCGCGCCCCGGCATCACGCCCGAGCTGATCCGCACGCT
>NZ_BCPO01000059.1:0-61363 GCF_016586105.1 Burkholderia sp. E168m15 | reverse complement strand
AGGACGACCCGGTCGGCGGGATCGTCGCACTGCCGGTGGCCGACACGCTCAAGCGGGTGCCGGCCGGCGGCGACGCGATCGCGCGCACCGAGTCGCGCGACGCCCTGTGGCAGGCGCAGACCCCGCAGATGTTCCGCATCGGCATGCTGCGCGAAGCGATCCTGCGGGCGCAGCGCGAAGGGCACGACCTGACCGACGAAGCGAGCGCGATCGAATGGGCCGGCCACACGCCGCGCGTCGTGCAGGGCAGCCTGCGCAACTTCAAGGTCACGTACCCGGAAGATTTCGCGCTCGCGGAGGCGATCCTCACACGCCCCGCGAACGCTTCCTGACTTTCACCCCATCTCAAACCGGATTACGCATGGATTTCAGAATCGGACAAGGCTATGACGTGCACCAGCTCGTCGAAGGGCGCCCCCTCATCATCGGCGGCGTGACGATTCCGTACGAGCGCGGCCTGCTCGGCCACTCGGACGCGGACGTGCTGCTGCATGCGATCACCGACGCGCTGTTCGGCGCGGCGGCGCTCGGCGACATCGGCCGCCATTTCTCCGACACGGACGCGGCGTTCAAGGGCGCGGACAGCCGCGTGCTGCTGCGCGCGTGCGCCGAGCGCGTGAAGGCGGCCGGCTTCACGATCCAGAACGTCGACAGCACCGTGATCGCGCAGGCGCCGAAGCTCGCGCCGCATATCGACGGGATGCGCGCGAACATCGCGGCGGATCTCGGGCTGCCGCTCGAGCGCGTGAACGTGAAGGCGAAGACCAACGAGAAGCTCGGCTATCTCGGCCGCGGCGAGGGGATCGAGGCGCAGGCCGCCGCGCTGCTGATCAAGCAGGGTGCCTGACGTCCGGCCGTGGCGGCGTGCGGTTCACGCCGCGCGCCGCGTCGCCGAAATGAAAAATGCCACGCGAATGCGTGGCATTTTCGTTTGCAGCACGCGCGGCTCAGGGCCGGCGGCCGGATCGCTTATTCGCCTTCGGCGGCGATCACCTGCGCGGCGGCGTTGATCACCGACGCGATGCGGCCGACGTCGCGCAGTTGCGTGACGGTCATTCCTTGCTCGTTCTTCAGCAGCGCATAGTGCGACTTCACGCAGAAGTGGCACTTGCCGACGATCGACGCGGCGAGCGCGTACATCTCGAACTTGCGCTTGTCGACGCCGCCGTGCGTCGCATACGCGCCCATCCGCAGTTCGGCGCGCTGCGTCTTCAGGTCGGCGTCGTCGGCCATCTCGACATACGGATACCAGGTGTTGTTCATCCCCATCAGCGCGGCCGCCGTCAGCACGGCGTTCGTCTCTTCGGGCGACAGCACGCCGGCTTCGCGGATCGTCTTCACGAGCACCGTGCTCTTCGCCGCGATGGCCGCCGCCAGCGCCACGCCGACCGCGTCGGTGCCTTCGAGCGACGAGCGCGAGATCGTGCCGTCGAGGTTCAGGCGAATGTCCTTCGCGTAGTCGGGGATACGTGCCTTAATCGAGTCGATGAATTCCATTGATATCTCCTATGGGTTGGCCGTTAAAAAAGCCCGCAGGCAGGACGTGCGCCGCGGGCTTCGTGCATTGCTACGCTTACAGCGTTGCGCCGCCGACTGCGCGGTTGCACGGGCAGAGTTCGTCCGTTTGCAGGCCGTCCAGAATGCGCAGGACTTCTTCCGGGCTGCGGCCGACGTTCAGGTTGTTCACCGAAACGTGCTGGATCGTGTTGTCCGGGTCGACGATGAACGTTGCACGCAGGGCCACGCCGGCTTCCTTGTCGCGCACGCCGAGCTGGTCGATCAGTTCGCCCTTGACGTCGCCGAACGAGTAGTGGTTCAGCTTGTCGAGATCCTTGTGTTCACGGCGCCATGCGAGCTTCACGAATTCGTTGTCCGAGCTGCCGCCGAGCAGGACGGCGTCGCGCTCTTCGAACTGCTTGGTGAGCTTCGCGAATTCGACGATTTCCGTCGGGCACACGAACGTGAAATCCTTCGGATAGAAGTAGATGATCTTCCACTTGCCCGGGAACGACGCTTCGGTGACGGTCTCGAACGCCGACTGGCCGTTTTCCTCGTGATTATTGAAGCCCGGCTTCGCGGCTACGACGGTGAAAGCTTCGAGTTTATCGCCCACGGTTTTCATGCGGATACTCCTGTGTGAGTTGGGAAGAAGACTGAGTCAAGCTACCTCGGTGCTGCAACGATGATGTGACAGCATGGGTAAAACTATAACACTATTGGCAAGTCGCTTCAATAGATTTTGACTAACGACTCTCATAGCTTTTGTCAACCGCGTCGATAGTGTGACGCGCAAGATGCGTGCGCGAACGCGTCACGCGGTCGCACGCGCCTTGCCGGCACCGGGGAATTCGAGCGTGACTTCGAGGCCGGCGTCCGGGTGGCGGTTGCGCAGGCGCAGCGCGCCGCGGTAGCGGCCGACGAGCCGCAGCACGATCGCCATCCCGAGGCCCGTGCCGTCCGCCTTGGTGCGCGCGGTGTCGACGCGGTAGAACGGCCGCATCACGAGCGGCAGTTGATCCTCGGGGATGCCGGGGCCTTCGTCGCTCACCGACAGCTCGACGCGCGCATGCGACACGCGCGTCTCGAGCGTGATGCGCGAGATGCCGTCCTGCTTGCTCTGGCCGTATTTGCGCGCATTCTCGACGAGATTGCCGATCACGCGGCGCATGTCGGTTTCGTCGGCTTCGATGATCGCGCTCGGCGCGAGCCGCGTGCGGATCTCGACGCCGTCCTCGCCCGACACGCGCGCGGCGACTTCGTGCGCGATCGACGACAGGTCGACCGGCTCAGGCTTGCGCTGCGACGGGCGCGCGTAGTCGATGAAGGCCGCGATGATGCGGTCCATCTGTTCGATGTCGTCGACCATCGCGTCCTTGGTCGCCTGGTCGGACGGGCTCATCTCGGTTTCGAGCCGCAGCCGCGCGAGCGGCGTGCGCAGGTCGTGCGAGATGCCCGCGAGCATCAGCGCGCGATCGGCCTCGAGTTGTTCGAGGTCGCGCACCATCTGGTTGAAGCTGCGGTTGGTTTCGGCCGCGACGCCCATCCCGCGCTCGGGCAGCGGCTCGGGCGCCTGGCCCGAACCGACCTGGCGCGCGGCGAGCGCGAGCCGCGAGAACGGCCGGTTCACGAGGCTCGTGATGAACGCGGAGCCGAACAGCGACAGCGCGAGCGCGAACAGCCCCCAGCCGGCCCACTGCAGGCCCGTGACGTTGTCGAGCTGGTCGCGGTCGAGCGCGACCCAGTAGTCGTCGTCGTCGATCTTGAAGCTGATCCACACGCCGGGAATGTCGTTGACCGACTGCGCGATCACGGTATCGTCGCCGAGACGGCTGCGGATGTCGTGTTCGATCAGGCGATTCAGCGATTCGTCGGGCTGCAGCTTGAACTTGTCGGTTTTCTCGCGCGGGTACACGCGCACGCCCTCGTTGCTCTCGAGATCCTGCAGCAGCGCGCGCCGCAAGTCGGGATCGGAATAGAGCAGGGCGGTGCGCGTGAGCTTCACGACCGCGACGAGCTGCAGCGCGACGCGCTGCGCACGCGGCTCGCGCTCGATCACGCGAAAGCTCTGGAACCACGCGGCGAGACTGACCGAGATCAGCAGCGCGATCAGCAGGAAGGTGCGCCAGAACAGCCCGCCGAACGCGAGCTGCAAAAGGCGCCGGTCGATACGCATGGGACGGGCCGTGGACGGGGCGAAGCCGGGAAGGAAAAAGCTCAGGCGGCGCCGTCCGGGATGAACACGTAGCCGAGGCCCCAGACGGTCTGGATGAAGCGCGGGCTGCCCGGATCGGGTTCGATCAGCTTGCGCAGGCGCGAGATCTGCACGTCGAGGCTGCGGTCGAACACTTCGTATTCGCGGCCGCGGGCGAGCTCCATCAGCTTTTCACGCGACAGCGGCTGGCGCGGATGACGCGCGAACACTTTCAGCACCGAGAATTCGCCGGTGGTCAGCGGAATTTCCTGGCCGGATTTCGTCAGCGTGCGCGTGGCGAGATTCAGCGAGAATTCGCCGAACTCGAACACCTCGGTGGTTTCCGACGGGGCGCCCGGCAGTTCGGCCGGCGCCTGGCGGCGCAGCACCGCGTGAATGCGCGCGACCAGTTCGCGCGGGTTGAACGGCTTCGGCAGGTAATCGTCGGCGCCCATCTCGAGGCCGACGATGCGATCGACGTCCTCGCCCTTCGCGGTGAGCATGATGATCGGCGTGCGGTCGTTGCTGCCGCGCAGCCGGCGGCAGATCGACAGGCCGTCCTCGCCGGGCAGCATCAGGTCGAGCACGAGCAGGTCGAAACGCTCGCGCACCCAGAGCTTGTTCATCGCGGTCGCGTTTTCCGCGACGTAGACGTTGAAACCCTGTTCGCCGAGATAGCGGCGCAGCAGATCGCGCAGGCGAGGGTCGTCGTCGACGACGAGAATCTTGGAGGGGTTTTTCGTTTCCATGATCGGCATCTTATCGCGAATGGGAATTGACGCACGGCCGGGGATTTTCGTGCGTTACAGTCGGTTACAAAATTTACCCGTAGTGTCGCGCCGAGTAAAGGCAGGCTATAGAGATTCCTTTACTCGAAGCCGAAATTCGGTAGATACTCCCCTGCACTCCATCTTTCATCTTTGTACACCCGAATTCCGCAGGGTTTTTCAAGTACCAGAGGTAACCGGTTGCCGCGTGACGAAGGGAACAAATCGACCAAAGAAGCGAGGACGGTCATGCGATCTGCCCGGATTGCACTGATGCTGACGATCGCGCTTGCCGGTCCGTATGCGTCGAACTTCGCGTATGCGCAGCGCCCCGAGCAGGGCGCATCGTCGCGCAAGCTGCCGCGCGGCAAAGCGCCGCAGCCCGATCGCGCCGCCGATATGACGGTCCGTTCCGCCGTGCCTCCCGATCTCGAACAGCGCCGCCGCGACGGGCACATGACGCCCGAAGAGCGGCACCTGTTACGCCAGCACATCGAAGACGCCGTTCGCGAGTTGTACAAGCGCTGACGCGTGCCGTCGTTCGCCTTGCGCGGAAATCTCCGCGCGGAAAGAATTCGTAGCACTTTTTCCGTCAACTTTCGGCTGCCGAATGCCGTTGTACGGGCATCCGCACCGCCGGTGCGTTCCGGGAGTCCATGACGATGAAAGCGAACGCTGCCGCACCGGCGCCGTCGCCTGCCATGCAGTCGCCGCTCGATGCCGACGACGCGCTGTTTTTCCTGAGTCGCACCGGTTTCTCTCCCGCGCCCGCCGAGGTCGCGCGCATCGTCGGCATGACGCGCGCGCAGGTCGTGGCCGACACGCTCGGCAGCGCGCGACACGAACCCGTCACGACGTGGCCCGACTGGCTCGCCGAGCCGCCGCCCACGCGCGCGCAGCGTCAGGCGCTGACGCCCGACATGCGGCGCGACGAGCAGCGCGAGCGCAATCGCCGCTACGATGCGTTGCGGGCGGCCTGGGTCAACGAGATGGTCGCGACGCCGTCGCCGCTCACCGAACGCATGACACTGTTCTGGCATGGGCATTTCACGTCGGGGCAGGACAAGGTGCCGTACCCGCAGACGATGGCCGCGCAGAACGCGCTGTTTCGCCGCGAGGCGCTCGGCAACTTCGGCACGCTGCTGCATGCGGTCGCGAAGGACCCGGCGATGCTCCAGTATCTCGACGGCGCGAGCAATCGCAAGGGGCGGCCGAACGAGAATTTCGCGCGCGAGGTGATGGAGCTGTTCACGCTCGGCGAAGGGCACTACACGCAATACGACGTGACCGAAGCCGCGCGCGCGATGACGGGCTGGACCGTCGATCCCGACACGCTGCGCTTCGTGGTGCGGCCCGAATGGCACGATGCCGGCGACAAGACCATCCTCGGCGAAACCGGGCCGTTCGACGGCGACGACTTTCTCGACATCCTGCTGAAGCGGCCGGGCACCGCGCGCTTCATCGCCGGCAAGCTGTGGCGCGAGTTCGTGTCCGATACGCCGGAGCCCGGCACGCTCGATGCGGTGGCCGAACGGTTTCGCGCGAGCGGCTACGACATTCGCGCGGCGCTCGCCGCGCTGTGGTCGACCGACGCGTTCTGGGATCCGCGCAACCGCGGCGTGCTGGTCAAGTCGCCGGCGGAATTCGTCGTCGGGTCGGTGCGGCTGTTCGACGTGGCGTACGGCGATCCGCAGATGCTCGCGGACACCGTGCGCACGCTCGGGCAGAACCTGTTCTATCCGCCGAACGTGAAGGGCTGGCCGGGCGGCGCGCTGTGGATCAACAGCACCACGCTGCTGTCGCGCAAGCAGTTCGTCGAGCAGCTGTTCCGCGCGACCGAGACGGCCGGGATGCGACCGCCGGCTCGTACGATCGCGCCGCCGCCGAACGCGCGTGCGCATGCGATGCCGGTGGCCGACGCGGCGTCCGGCGCCGGCCCGCGCGGCACGCCCGCGAAGCCCGCGCGCGGCGGACTGCGTTTCGACCTCGAGCGCTGGCTGGCCCAGTATCGGGCGCGGCCGCAGGCGATCGCGGGATTGTCGACCGAACTGCAGTTGCAGCACGCGGTGCTGCAACTCTCGCCGGTCGCGGCGATCGACACGGATTCGACCGGCAGCGCGTATCTCGAGGCGCTGCTGATGGATCCGGCCTATCAACTGAAATGATGCGAACGACGACGAAGCGGACAGTCGCCGCGGCCAACGCGCCGGGCGGCGAACCAGAGGATGTGCGATGAACCGACGTGATTTTCTGACGCTGACGGGCGCCGCGGCGGCGGCCGGTGTGTCGATGTGGCAAGCGCCCGCGATGGCGGCCGCCGCGACGCAGGCGGGGCGCAAGGCCGCGGCCGGGTATGCGAACGTGCTGATCCTCGTCGAGCTGAAGGGCGGCAACGACGGCCTCAACACGGTGGTGCCGTATGCCGACCCGCTGTACTACCAGTTCCGGCGCAGCATCGGCATCAAGCGCGAGCAGGTGCTGCAGCTCGACGCGCAGACGGGGCTGCACCCGTCGCTCGCGCCGCTGATGCCGCTGTGGCGCGACGGACAGGTCGCGATCGTGCAGGGTGTCGGCTATCCGCAGCCGAACCTGTCGCATTTCCGTTCGATCGAGATCTGGGACACCGCATCGCGCTCGGATCAGTACCTGCACGAAGGCTGGCTCACGCGCACGTTCGCGCAGGCGCCCGTGCCGCCCGGTTTCGCCGCGGACGGCGTCGTGCTCGGCAGCGCCGAGATGGGACCGCTGTCGAACGGCGCGCGCGCGATCGCACTCGTCAATCCCGCGCAGTTCATCCGCGCGGCCCGGCTCGCCGAGCCGTCGTCGCTGCGCGAGCAGAACCCGGCGCTCGCGCACATCATCGACGTCGAGAACGACATCGTGAAGGCGGCCGACCGGCTGCGCCCGCGCGGCGGGATGCGGGAATTCAGGACGGCCTTTCCGGCTGGCGCGTTCGGCACGTCGGTCAAGACCGCGATGCAGGTGCTGGCCGCGTGCGAAGCGTCCGGGCCCGGCGCGCAGGATGGGGTCGCGGTGCTGCGCCTGACGCTCAACGGTTTCGACACACACCAGAACCAGCCGGGGCAGCAGGCCGCGCTGCTCAAGCAGTTCGCGGAAGGGATGAGCGCGATGCGCGCGGCGTTGATCGAACTCGGGCGCTGGAACGAGACGCTCGTGATGACGTATGCGGAATTCGGGCGGCGCGTGCGCGAGAACCAGAGCAACGGCACCGATCACGGCACGGCCGCGCCGCATTTCGTGATGGGCGGCCGCGTGTCGGGCGGACTGTACGGCGCGCCGCCGGCGCTCGGGCGGCTCGACGGCAACGGCAACCTGCCGGTCGCGGTCGATTTTCGCCAGCTTTACGCGACCGTGCTTGGGTCCTGGTGGGGGCTCGATGCGACGCGCGTGCTGCAGCAGCGTTTCGACACGCTGCCGCTGCTGAAGGCGTGATGCGGGCCGCTCAGCGGCGACGCGCGGCGCGCCACGCGATCCACAGCTTGCGGATCGGCGTGAGCGCGATGCGCTGGTGCAGCACCTGGTAGCCGTCGCGCGCGATTTCGTCGAGCAGCGCGCCGGCCAGCGCGATTTGTGCCCGCAGTGTGCGCTGCGCGCGGCGTTCGGTGGCGGGAATCGCCGCATCGGCCGCCGCGAGCGCGTCGCGCGCGCGGGTCGTCTGGAATTGCAGCAATTCGGTGAAGGCCGGACTGTAGCGGCGGTTCAGCAGATCGGCCGCGGTCACGTTGTAGCGCTGCAGTTCGTCGATCGGCAGATAGATGCGGCCGTGGCGCGCGTCGTTGCCGAGCTCCTGCACGAATTGCGCGAGCATCAGCGCGCGGCCGACGTCCGCTGCCCACGGCTGCGGGTCGGCCGGGTTCGCCGAGCTGGCGCGCGCGACCAGCGACGCGAAGGTGCCGCCGACCTGCGCGATATAGCGCTGCAGGTTCGCGAAGTCGAGGTAGCGCGCCTGTTCGAGGTCCATCCCGTAACCGTTGACGAGCGTGCGCAGTGCGTCGGCTTCGGCGGCGATCGCCGGATGATGCTGCGCGAGCGCCTTCGTGACCGGGTGCGACGGCTGCCCGTCGGCCAGTGCGGCGAGTTCCTTGTGCCACCACGCGAGCTTCGTGTGTCCGACGGTCGGATCGCTGGTTTCCTTGACGGTTTCCTCGAGTTCGCGGCGCAGCGCGAACAGCGCGGTCAGGCGCGGCTGCGTGGCGAGCGGCGCCTGGCGCAGCGCGTAGTAGACGCTCGAGCCGGCGGGGGCGGCCTTTTGCTGACAGTAGTCGTCGAAGTTCACGGGCGAGATCGGGTGGGGCAGGTTCGGGGGACGCGCGGCGGCGCGCTGCCGAAACGTCGAGCGCGGCATTCTAGCACCGCGGCACGATGGGCGCCGGCGGGGCGAGACAACGCCGCACGGATCGGGTAGAATCTCGCGCTCGCCTGATCGGGCGTGCCGGTTTTCGGGCCGGCGTGAAGTCCCGGGCGCGTGGAGCACGCATCTTGCGTCCCGCGCGATCAGGCGACGGAAATGCGCGTGAGTGGCGAAATTGGTAGACGCACCAGGTTTAGGTCCTGACGCCCGCAAGGGTGTGCCGGTTCGAGTCCGGCCTCACGCACCAGAAGTCGAACGTACCCTGTCAGGGGCCGTTCGCGAAAAAGCGCTGCCGGTCGGCTGACCGCAGCGCTTTTTTGTTGATGCCGGCTTCCTCGCCACACATCCGGACCTCGTCCGAGCAATCGGCCGCGTGTAATATCGTGCTCGCTTTTCATACAAGCAGCACGACGACACCGAGGGGCCACCGATGCAACACACCTTCCGTATCCCGATTTCCATTCTGGCGCTGATGCTGGCCGCGCCGGCCTTCGCCAATACGCCTGCCGACAATATCGCGTGGAGCGCCAAACCCGTGAAGACGGTCGCATCGTCGTCGGCATGCACCGCGTACTCGGGGCGCCCAATATCGGGCAACGGCCAGCCGCTGTCGACCGAGGGCGTGCTGAAAACGCTCGGCACGTTGGCGGCCGGCGCCGCGCTGGGTGCCGTCGCCGGCGGATATCAGGGCGCAGCCCCGAATCCGTGTCCGCTGCCTGGCCTGTGATTCGCTGGCAAGCGGATCGCGGAGCGCGCCGCTTCAGCTGAAGCAAACACGATACGAAGCGCCGCGCGTTGCCTGACCGCGGCGCTTCGTCGTGCCCGGTGCGCCTATTCCCAGAAGCTGCGGATCGCGACGGCCACGATCACCGGTACCGAGAACACCAGCGGAATCGCGAAATACTGCGCTTCGCGATCGACGACCCAGCTGTAGATCACCCACGCCGCACCGATCGCGAACGTGATGAGCCCGACCGTCACGGCGGCGATGTTCAGGACCAGCTTCGACGGCTGGCGGCGCGTTTTGGTGTTGTCGTTGTCGCGCGGGGACGATTTCATCGGAAGAGTGCGGCCTCGTGCCGGAACAGGGGTAAAGACACAGGAAACCCCATCCGCACGGATCGCGCAAGGGCCGGCGCGGGCCGGCCCCGTCACGTCCGTTCCCGCGCGTTACAACCCGAACGACGCGGCCAGTTCGTCGAGCAGTGCGCGCTGGAACGCAACGAACCGCGCGCCCGGCTGCTGCGCGATCGCCAGGTCGAGCATCGGATCGGTGACCGCGGTGCGGATGCCGGCCAGTTCCTCGACGATCGCGAGCCCGCAGAACGGCACGTACGCCTCCGAATAGCCGCCTTCGTGAACGATCACGAGCCGCCCGCCGCAATGGCGCTGCGCGGCCTCCTTTACCGCGCGCGTCATGAACCGGTAGCTGTCGGTATGCAACTGCATGCGCGCGAGCGGATCGACCGCGCTCGCATCGAGGCCGCTCGCGATGACGATCAGCTCGGGGCGGAAACGCGCGAGCGCCGGCAGCACGATTCGCTCGAACGCATACCGGTACGCGTCGTCGCCGCTGCCCGCGAGCAGCGGCACGTTCAGGTTCGCGCTGATGCCCGCGCCTTCGCCGCGATCGTCCGCGCCGCTGTAGCCGGGCGGGAAGCAGCGATCCTGGTGCAGCGAGATCGTCAGCGTATCGGGATCGTCGTAGTAGATCGACTGCGTGCCGTTGCCGTGATGCACGTCCCAGTCGATCACCGCGACGCGCTCGATGCCGTGCTTCGCGCGCGCGGCCTCGATCGCGACCGGGATGTTCGCGAGCATGCAGAAGCCCATCGGGCGGTCGCGCAGGCAGTGATGGCCGGGCGGCCGCGACAGCGAGAACGCATTCGCCGCGCGCTCGCCGACGACCGCATCGACCGCCACGATCGCGAGACCGGCCGACAGCGCGGCGATCTCGTAGCTGCCCTTGCCGAATGGCGCGAGATCGCCGAGGTCGCCACCGTTCGCGTCGCTCAGCGCGCGAAATGCATCGAGATAGTGCGCCGGATGAATGCGCAGCAGGTCGGCCGTCGTCGCGGGCTCGGCGCCACGCAGGTCGAGTTGCGCGGCCAGGCCCGACGCCTGCACGAGCGACAGGAAGCGGCGTTTCGAATCGGGCGATTCCGCGTAGCCCGCGCTCGACGGCGGCTGGACCCAGCCTCCGACTGGGAAGAACAGCGCGTGCGTGCCGCCGGTATGCCAGAAAGTGCGTTCGTCGGTGAAGAAGGCAGTGCGATTCATGGATGCGTGACCTGTCACGGTTGGGAGGAAACGGAAGAGCGCGCGCGGCGATCGATGTGGCGCAGCGCGGCGAACGACACGATCGCGACGGCCGTCGCGGCCACGAACAGCGCGCGCATCGAGCCGCCGGCGTCGAGCATCAGGCCGGCCAGCAGCGGGCCGGCGGCGAGCCCCGCGCCGATCACGAAATTGAGCGTCGCGACGAGGCGGCCCGACGTGTCGATCTGCGCGACTGTCGCGAGGATGAACGGCAGCACGAAGGTCCACGCGAACTTGAACGCGAAGATCGCCGCGCCGTAGCCGCCGGTGTCACGCATCGCGGCGAGCGCGACGAGCGATGCCGCGAGCAGCGCGTAACCGGCCGCCAGCATCGCGCGCCGCGCGAGCCGGCCGCCCGCGCACGACGCGAGCGCCGCGCCGGCGATGCCCATCACGCTCGCGATCGCGAGCACGTTGCCGGTCGTCTGCGGGTCGAGCCCGGCCTCGGCCGCCGCGCGGCTCGCGAACGTCCACACGCTGCCGATCGCGAGATAGAACGTCAGCACCGCGCCGATGGCGAGCACGACGAAGGGTCGCGGCGTGGGCGGCGCGTCGCCGCGCGCGGTATGCGCGGCTGCCGTCCGCGTGCCGAGCGACGACGGAAAGCCGCGCGACAGCGGCGCCGCGAGCAGCGCGAGCCCGGCGAGCGCGACATACAGCGCGCGCAGCCCGAACGCGGCGAACACGTGCGGCAACACGAACAGGCCGATCGCGCCCGCGATCAACTGGCCGACGACCCACAGGCCGTATACGCGGTCGCTGTTCTGGCTCGTCGCCGCGCTCGTCATGCAGAGCACCATCAGCGAGCCGCCGCCGAGCGCGGTGACGGCGCGCAGCGCGAGCAGCGCGGCGAAGCCCGGCATCCACAGCGCGGTCAGCAGGTTGCCCGCGCCGAACAGCACGACGGCGAACGCGGCGACGCGGCGCGCGTCGATGCGGCCGAGCCACAGGTACGACGGCGCGGTCGCGAGGCTGAACGCGCCGAGTTCCACGAAGAAGTAGGTGCCGATCTGCGACGCGGACAAGCCGAGCTGCGTCGCGAGCTGACCGGCAACGGCGGGCGCCACGAGCAGCAACAGCGGCGTGATGGCCGCGAACACGACGAGCGCGACCAGCGTCGAGCGCGCGAACGTCGACGCGCGGCCGTCGGGTGAGAGTGAGGCATCCGGGGACAGGGTCTTCATGGCGGGGTCTCGTTGAGTGAATCAGAACAGGTGGTACATGCCGACCATCGCGCCGAACTGCGACGCGCCGGCGAGCGGCGTGGGGTCGTATTCGTAGACGGTCTGCGAACTCTGGCCGCTGTTGCGCGCATAGCCGAGGTTCACGTAGGCGACGGTGCGTTTCGACAGTGCATACGTGGTGCTTGCGATGAACAGCGTCGGATGGCCGATCGCCGGCGTGTGCGAATCGGTGTGGTAGACGCCCGCGTTCAGGCCGATTCCGTTCGACGTCAGGTAGCGCGCGCCGCCCCAGACGATCGTGCGGGCCGCGTCGAGGTCGCCGGTCAGGCGCTCGACGCCTGCATAGACGGTGAGCGGCAGCGTGGCGAACGCATAGCGCGCGGCGAGCGTGCCGAGTTCGCGACGCCGCGCGGACACATCGTCGGCCGCCGATACGTCGCCGTGCGCCTGGTGCAGCACCGCGCCGACCGATAGGCCGTTGCTCGTGTACTGGCCGCCGAGCTCGAGCACGCGTCCGGCGCGCGTATTGCCGGCGACGCCGGCAGTCGCGGCGAGCGCCTCGACGTCGAAGCCGGCGAACGTCGGCGACTGGTATTTGACCGAATGGTCGATGAAGTTCGCGTTCATCGGCACGAGCACGCCCTGGCCGCTGTACGACCCGTACCAGAGCGGGTCGTAGAACAGCGTCTTGTCGAACAGCACGCTGAACTGGCGGCCGAGCGTGACGGTGCCGACCGGCCCCGCGATGCCGACGTATGCGCCGCGGAAGAACGCGTAGCCGGGCACGGTCGCGGTGCCGTCGTTGAGGTTGAGGCCCTGTTCGAGCTTGAACAGCGCGCGCCAGCTGCCGCCGAGATCCTCGTGACCCTTGATCCCGACCTGTGAAGGCAGGATGCCGTAGTTCTGCAACCGCACGGTCGAACGATGCCCGTCGGCGTGCGTCAGGTATTGCACGCCGGCGTCGAGCGCGCCGTACAGCGTGAGGGCGGACTGCGCGTGCGCGGCGGCGCCGCATGCGGCCAGCGTCGCGGCGGCCGCGGCCGTGCGGATGAAGCGGGGTGTCGTCACGTCGGGTTCTCCATACCGTGCTGCATCGGTTTGTCGTTGGTGTTGTCGCGACGCAGTGTCCGCAGCGGGAAAACCGTCGAACAGTCGTCCAGATGAACGGTGCGGAAAACCCGCGGTGCCCGGCATGAACGCGGCGCAATGGCGCCGTGCACCGTGCTGCGCAGCAGCAACGTGCGGCGCACCGTTCAAATGGATGGGGCTGGCGAGCGTTCCGGCGCCGTGGCCCGCCAAAAAAGCTGCTGGCTATAATCGGCCGGTGTCGTTGCGCATATCGGCAGCCCGACCGGGCAGGGGAGCGGAAAGTGAGGATCACGACGGATATCGGGCAGGATCTCGACGCGCTGCGCGACGTGCCGGCCGCCATCGTCCTCGACGAATTCGCGTGGCCGCCGCGGCCGTCCCGGCGTGCCGATTTCGACGGCGTCGCGCGCGGCGACGCGCCGCGGCGCGAACTCGGGCTGATGCTGCTCGATCTGTATGCGGTAGCCGCGCAGTCCGCCATCGGCGAATTCGAATGCCGGTTCTTTTCGCTGCTGCAGGCGCTCTTTCCGTTCGATGCCGCGTGGACCGGCGTCGCGACCCACGTGCCGACCGGTCCGGTGATGCACAACAGCTTTTTGTACCGGTTGCCGCACGCGTTCTTCACCGACTGGAAGCGCGTGCGGGATTGCGATCCGCTCGCGCACCGCACGTTGCACGGCGCGCACGGCCGCGCGGTGCGGCTGACGGTCGTCGAGCCGGGGCTCGATGCGCGGTTTCGCGACTGGTGCGTGAAGTACGGGCTCGCGCAATTGATGTGCGTGTGTACGCTCGATCGCCGCTTCGGCCTGACGACGTTCATGTCGATCTATCGCCAGGGCCTGAACCGGCCGTTCAGCGACGACGACGCGCGGTGTTTCGAGGAAGTGATCCCGCATCTGGCCGCCGCGCTGACGATCAATCGCGCGGCCCAACTCACGCGCGAGCGCGCCGACACGGTCGCGCCGGCGGCGCGTGCGCTGTGCGACAACTTCGGGGTGCTGCACCATGCCGATCACGGTTTCGACGACGTGCTGCGCACCGAATGGCCGTCGTGGGCCGGCGCGCGCGTGCCGGAGCCGCTCGTCGCGCACCTGCGGCGCCAGTCGGGCCAACCGTTCGTCGGCGACGCGCTGCGCATCCAGTGCGTGCCGGTCGCGGGGCTATTCCAGATCGAGGCGCGGCCGCGCTCGCTGCTCGACCGGCTGAGCCCGCGCGAACTCGCGGCGATCCGCTATTACGGCGCCGGGCGTTCGCACAAGGAGGTCGCGCAGCAGATGGCGATCTCGCCGACGACCGTGCGTCACTACCTGCGCTGCGCGTACCGCAAGCTCGGCATGCACGACAAGAGCCAGATCGCCGGCGTGCTGGGCGCGACGGGTGGCGCGACCGACGACGAGGCGATGGAAGCCGGCAGCATGCCGCGCTGAGGCCCACGAACGCACGAACGGATACGGCGCGATGCGCATTGCGTTGCCGGATTGGTTGTGTCCGCAACCATTGAGCGTTATGCTCGTCAGCTTCCAGGAGACGGAATGCCATCATGAACGACACGAATTCAGGGTCGGTGCGCGCGGCGGTGGTTGGCGTCGGCGCGATCGGCGGATTGCTCGCGGCCGCGCTGTCGAGAGCCGGCATGACCGTGAGCGCGTACGCACGGGGCACGACGCTCGACGCGCTGAATACGCACGGCGTGCGCGTGATCGACGAGGCGGGTGCAACCTCGTCGGTGCCGGTGCGGGCAAGCGACGATGCAGCCGCGCTCGGCGTGCAGGACTACGTGGTGATCGCGCTGAAGGCGCAGGCGCTGCCGGCGCTGGCCGCCCGTATTGCGCCGCTGGTCGGCCCCGATACGGTGATCGTCGCGGCGATGAACGGGCTGCCGTGGTGGTTCACGCACGGGCTGGAAGGGGCGATCGACGGCGTGCCGCTCGATGCGGTCGATCCGGCCGGCGCGGTGTCGGCCGCATTGCCGCCCGCGCAGGCGATCGGCTGCGTCGTGCACCTGTCGTCGAGTACCGACGCGCCGGGCGTCGTGCGTCGCGGGCGCGGCAACCGGCTGATCGTCGGCACGCCCGATCCGCGGCTCGACGTGGCCACCGCGCGGTTCGCCGCGGCGCTCGCGGCCGGCGGTTTCGACGTCGAGTCGACGCCCGCGATCCGGGCCGAGATCTGGACGAAGCTGTGGGGCAACATGAACATGAACCCGCTGAGCGCGCTGACCGGTTCGACGGCCGAACAGTTGCTCGACGATCCGTTCACGCAGGATCTCGCACTGCGGATGATGGAGGAGGCGGCTGCGATCGGCGCGAAGCTCGGGCTATCCACGGGAATGAGCGGCCCCGAGCGGATCGCGGTCACGCGCAAGCTCGGCGCATTCAAGACATCGATGCTGCAGGATTTCGAAGCGGGGCGCTCGCTCGAGATCGGGCCGATCCTCGGCGTGTTTCCGGAGCTCGGCCGCAAGCTTGGCGTGCCGACCCCGTACTGCGACGCGGTGCTCGGACTATTGCGTCAGCGCGCGGCGAACAGCGGGTTGTAGCGCGTTGCCGGCTGCCGCATACGCGCAGCCGGCAACGCGGCGGTGCGTGCTTCACGCGATGCCGCCGCATGATGCAAAACGGGTCGCCCGAATCGCGCGTGACGCGACTCGGGCGACCCGTCTGATTCGTCGGATCAATGCTGCCCGCGACACTCGGCCGTCCGGCGATGCCGGGGCCGACGCGCGGCTCAGTCGTCGCGCTCGGTTGCGTGCGCGACCACCTTGTCGAGCAGCCGCTCGAACGTCTGGCGTTCGCTGTCGGACAGGCACGCGAGCAAGCCGTCGTTCCACTTGCGCACGATCGGCATGATCTTGCGATGCAGCGCGCGGCCGTCGGTGGTCAGTGCGATCAGCACGATCCGGCCGTCTTCGTCGCTCGCGTTGCGCTCGAGCAGCCCCTGGCGCAGCAGCGCTTCGGCTGCGCGACTGGCCTGACTTTTGTCGAGATTGGTATGGCGCGCGAGATCCATGATCGAGAACGGGCCGAATGCGCCGACGGCGGCGATCACGCGCGCCTCGGGCAGCGAGATGTCGAGCTTGTGCCGGTACACCTCGCCGATCCCGCGGTCGGAGCGCTTCGTGAGCGCATGGAGGCGATAGGTTAGAAACTGATCGAGCCCGGCTTGACGGCCTTTCATGTCGAATCCTGAAGAAAAAGGGCGGGCCCGATTGTTCCTGTATCGCGCGCTCGGGTCAACGGTCAGTGTGCACCGTACTTCAGGCGTGTCAACTGTTCTGCTTCGTTCGCGAGCAGGTTGGCCGCGTCGCGGATCGCGACGTCGAGCGTGATCGGCCCGGGAGCCGGCGAAAAGCAGCCGGAGAAATGCTCGGACAGGCGCGGCAGCGCGGCCGGGTCGATCGCGCCGGACAGCAGCGACGCGCTCACACCGGCGGCCCGCGCGTGCCGGCAGGCGATGAACGGCGCCTTGCCGTGCAGCGTCTGCACGTCCGAGCGGCCTTCGCCGGTGATCAGCCACTCGGCGCCGGCCAGTGCGGCGTCGAGCCCGACCTGGCGCGCCACTACTTCGGCACCGGCCTCGAAGCGTGCGCCGAGCATGTGCAGCGCGAAACCGAGGCCGCCGGCGGCGCCTGCGCCCGGCAGCTCGCGGCCGCGGCGGTCGAGTGCGGCTTCGAGCAGGTCGGCGAAGCGGGCGAGGGCCGCATCGAGCGTCGCGACCTGTGCGGCCGTCACGCCCTTTTGCGGGCCGAACACGGCGGTCGCGCCATGCGCGCCCGTCAGCGGATTGTCGACGTCGGACATGCCGACGAATTCCGTTTCCTTCAGGCGCGGGTCGAGCCCCGACGCGTCGATGCGCGCGATGTCGGCGAGCCGCGACGGCACCGGCTCGACCGGCTGGCCGTCGGCGTCGAAGCACTGCAGGCCGAGGCCCGCGAGCAGCCCGGCACCGGCGTCGTTGGTGCTGCTGCCGCCGAGCGCGACGAAGAAGCGGCGCACGCCGTCGTCGAGCAGCGCGCGGATCGCCTCGCCCATCCCGCGCGTGCTGCGCGCGTCGACCGGCACGCTCATGCCGACCGGGTCGGTAATCCCGACGATCTCGGCCGTCTCGACGATCGCGGTGCGCGCATCGATCACGCCGACCGCCGCATCGCGTGCCGCCAGCGACGCGCCGGCCACCCGCAACGTGCGCCGCGTGCCGCCGCCCGCCAGCATCGCGTCGAGCGTGCCTTCGCCGCCGTCCGCCATCGGGCAGCACCGCACGACCGCGTCGGGCCGGGCGCGGCGAATGCCGGTGGCGATCGCGTCCGCGACCTGCTCGGCGGAAAGCGAGCCTTTGAACGAATCGGGCGCGATGACGACGACAGGCGCGGACGGGTGGTGCGGCATGGTGTCTCCGGAAGGCGTGATTGGTGTGAAGAATAAGTGGTCGAGCCACGAGGGTGGCTCATACGCTATCGGAGCTTACAGGATGGCGGGCCCGGGGTGGATACGCCGTTCGGCATAGCCGCGATCCGCGCGCATGGCCGTGCATCGGGCCGTCGGCAGGGCGGGGACACATGCGTGTCGTGCTGATCTGGCGGTACGAGGAAAATTGTTTGCTAGAATAGTCGATTCTTCCGGCCAAAGCCGTGCTCCGAGCCGCTTGCGCTAGCCATCCGGCGCGTGCAGGGATGGCGTGGCGCTCCGGCGCGGCGTGTGAGTGTGCGCACCTCACGCTGCAGGCAGGCACGGCAAGGAAAACCCGATTCGCTCGAATAATTTTAGGACGATTGAAGCCATGGCTAACGTTGTTGAGAATCTCGGCAAGCTTGAACGCCGTGTGACGATTTCTTTGCCGAAAGACACCGTGCAGAAGGAAATCGATGCCCGCATCCAGAAACTCGCGAAGACCGTGCGCATGCCGGGTTTCCGCCCGGGCAAGGTGCCGCTGAAGATGGTCGCCCAGCAATACGCGGGTCAGGTCGAAGCCGAAGTGCTGAGCGACAAGATCGGCCAGGAATTCTTCACGGTCAGCCGCGCGGAGAACCTGCGCGTCGCCGGCCAGCCGAGCTTCGAGCCGAAGCAGGAGCAAGCCGAGGACGCGTACGCGTTCGACGCGACGTTCGAGGTCTACCCGGAAGTGAAGATCGGCGATCTGGCGACGGCTGAAGTCGAGCGCTCGACCACGTCGATCGGCGACGCCGAAATCGACCGCACGCTGGACATCCTGCGCAAGCAGCGCGTGCACTACCACGCACGCGGCGAAGCCGGCGAGCACGGCGACGGCGGCGCGG
This sequence comes from Burkholderia sp. E168m15, assembly GCF_016586105.1. Taxonomy (NCBI): domain Bacteria; kingdom Pseudomonadati; phylum Pseudomonadota; class Betaproteobacteria; order Burkholderiales; family Burkholderiaceae; genus Burkholderia; species Burkholderia sp. E168m15. The sequence goes on along the minus strand of NZ_BCPO01000059.1, from coordinate 42,669 downwards.
ACACCGCAGCGAAGAACGGCGACCGCGTGACGGTCGACTTCGTCGGCAAGATCGAGGACGTCGCGTTCCAGGGCGGCACGGCCGAAGATTTCCCGTTCGTGCTCGGCGAAGGCCGCATGCTGCCGGAATTCGAAACGGCGGCGCTGGGCCTGAAGGTCGGCGAACAGCGTACGTTCGACCTCAAGTTCCCGGATGACTACCACGGCAAGGACGTCGCCGGCAAAACGGCGCAGTTCACGGTCACGATGAAGAAGATCGAGTGGCCGCACCTGCCGGAAATCGACGCGGAATTCGCGAAGTCGCTCGGCATCGAAGACGGCGACCTCACGAAGATGCGTGCCGAGATCAAGGAAAACCTCGAGCGCGAAGCGAAGCGTCGCACGCAGTCGATCGTCAAGAACCAGGTGATGGACGCGCTGCTGAAGATTTCCGAACTCGACGTGCCGAAGGCGCTGATCGAGCAGGACCAGCAACGTCTCGTCGAAATGGCTCGCCAGGATCTGGCGCAGCGCGGCGTGCCGAACGCGAAGGACGCCCCGATCCCGGCCGAAATGTTCGCCGAGCAGGCAGAGCGCCGCGTGAAGCTGGGCCTCGTGCTAGCTGAACTCGTGAAGGCGAACGGCCTCGAAGCGAAGCCGGAACAGATCCGCGCGGAAGTCGACGAGTTCGCGAAGAGCTACGAAGACCCGAAGGAAGTGGTCCGCTGGTATTATTCCAACCAGCAGCGCCTCGCCGAGATGGAAGCGTTCGTCGTTGAAAGCAACGTCGTCGATTTCGTGCTGGGCAAGGCCAAGGTGACGGACAAGGAAGTGAGCTTCGAGGCACTCGCGAGCGCATCGGCGCAAGCGTAAGTGTCGCTCTAGCGGCGTGCCGGCTGTCGGAGCGACGGCCCGCACGCCGTTTTTACGTCAAGCGCACGGTTGCCATTAATATGGCGATTGAGCGGGCGGCTTCCTTCCGTTCAATTTTCCATTCGAACAAGGTTCATTGAATGATCACTCGCGCTGAATTGCTGGACATGCTTGCTTCGAACGCGCCGCAGGGTTTCGAGGCGCAAGCGCTGGGGCTGGTGCCGATCGTCGTCGAAACGAGCGGCCGCGGCGAGCGTTCGTACGATATCTATTCGCGTCTCCTGAAGGAGCGCCTGGTGTTCATGGTCGGCGAAGTGAACGACCAGACCGCCAACCTCGTGGTCGCGCAATTGCTGTTCCTCGAGAGCGAGAATCCCGACAAGGACATCAGCCTCTACATCAACAGCCCGGGCGGCTCGGTGTCGGCCGGGATGGCGATCTACGACACGATGCAGTTCATCAAGCCGGACGTGTCGACCCTGTGCATGGGCCTCGCGGCCAGCATGGGCGCGTTCCTGCTCGCGTCGGGTGCGAAGGGCAAGCGCTTCGCGCTGCCGAATTCGCGCGTGATGATTCACCAGCCGCTCGGCGGCGCGCGCGGCCAGGCATCCGACATCGAGATCCAGGCACGCGAGATCCTCTACCTGAAGGAACGGCTGAACAACCTGCTCGCGCAACACACGGGCCAGGACGTCGAACGCATCGCGCGCGACACCGACCGTGATAACTTCATGTCGAGCGAGGACGCGAAGGCGTACGGGCTGATCGACCAGGTGTTGTTGAAGCGCCCGTGAGTTTAAACGGGGTGCCGCCCCGATTCGGGCCGGCGCCCTCAAACGTCCCGAGTGCCCTGAGCATCTGCGGCAAGCGCATCCAGCCGGCTCCGGTCGCGCCCTAGGCGCGGCGTCCGGAGCAATCGGCGTATCATGTCATTTACCTGTCCGGAGGCTCTACATTCATGGCGGACAAAAAAGGTTCGAACAGCGAGAAGCTGTTGTATTGCTCGTTTTGCGGGAAAAGCCAGCATGAGGTGAAAAAACTCATCGCGGGCCCGTCGGTGTTCATCTGCGATGAATGTATCGACCTCTGCAACGAAATCATTCGCGACGAGGCGGCTGCCGCCGGCGTCGAGGCCAGCCTGTCCCGGTCGGATCTGCCGAGCCCGCAGGAAATTCGCGACATCCTCGATCAGTACGTGATCGGCCAGGAGCGCGCGAAGAAAATCCTCGCGGTGGCCGTGTACAACCACTACAAGCGCCTGAAGCATCTCGACAAGAAGGACGACGTCGAGCTGTCGAAGAGCAACATCCTGCTGATCGGCCCGACGGGCTCCGGCAAGACGCTGCTCGCGCAGACGCTCGCGCGGTTGCTCAACGTGCCGTTCGTGATCGCCGACGCGACGACGCTGACCGAAGCCGGCTACGTCGGCGAGGACGTCGAGAACATCATCCAGAAGCTGTTGCAGAACTGCAACTACGAGGTCGACAAGGCCCAGCGCGGGATCGTCTACATCGACGAAATCGACAAGATCAGCCGCAAGTCGGACAACCCGTCGATCACGCGCGACGTGTCGGGCGAGGGCGTCCAGCAGGCGCTGCTGAAGCTCGTCGAGGGCACGATGGCGTCGGTGCCGCCGCAGGGCGGCCGCAAGCACCCGAACCAGGATTTCATCCAGGTCGACACGACCAACATCCTGTTCATCTGCGGCGGCGCGTTCGACGGCCTCGAAAAGGTGATCACCGATCGTACCGAGAAGACCGGCATCGGTTTCGGCGCGACGGTCAAGAGCAAGCAGGAACGCGACGCGGGCGAGGTGCTGCGCGAAACGGAACCGGAAGACCTGATCAAATTCGGTCTGATCCCCGAATTGATCGGCCGTCTGCCGGTGGTCGCGACGCTCGGCAAGCTCGACGAAGCTGCGCTGATGAAGATCCTGGTCGAGCCGAAGAATGCGCTCGTCAAGCAGTATCACAAGCTGTTCGCGATGGAGCGCGTCGAGCTGGAGATCCGGCCGGGCGCGTTGCAGGCAGTCGCCCGCAAGGCGATCCGCCGCAAGACCGGCGCGCGCGGTTTGCGTTCGATCATCGAACAGGCATTGCTCGACGTGATGTACGAGCTGCCGACGATGAAAGGGGTCAGCAAGGTCATCATCGACGAGAACGTCATCGATGGGGACGGCAAGCCCTTGCTGATCTACGTGGACACGCCGAAGGTGGCGGGTTCGAACTGACCGGCTTGCCGACGATGTTCAGCGAAAAAGGCCGTTCATGAGTCCGTGGGCGGCTTTTTTTCGTTTATCTTGTGGGTAACTCTGACTCGACACGCGGTGGTTACTTTCTTACCGAATATTTCCCGCACTTGAAGGCTTGCAATTCGTTGTGGCGGCCTCAATTACCGAACAATTGATTCCACTCATGGGGAAATGAAATGTCAGGCACCCAACTTCTCCCGCCGGAACGCATCACGCTCCCGCTGCTGCCGCTGCGGGACGTCGTCGTTTTCCCGCACATGGTCATTCCGCTCTTCGTGGGCCGGCCGAAATCGATCAAGGCCCTCGAAGCAGCGATGGAAGGCGGCAAGCACATCATGCTCGTCGCCCAGAAAACCGCGGCCAAGGACGAACCGACCGAAAAGGACATGTACGAGGTCGGTTGTATCGCCAACATTCTGCAGATGCTGAAGCTGCCGGACGGCACCGTGAAGGTGCTCGTCGAGGGCCTGCAGCGCGCGAAGGCATTGTCCATCGAAGAACAGGAGACGCAGTTCTCCTGCGAAGTGATGCCGCTCGAGCCCGATCATGCGGATAGCGCCGAAACGGAAGCGCTGCGCCGTGCGATCGTGTCGCAGTTCGACCAGTACGTGAAGCTGAACAAGAAGATCCCGCCGGAAATTCTTACGTCGCTGTCGGGCATCGATGAAGCAGGCCGTCTCGCCGACATGATCGCCGAGCGCCTGCCGCTGAAGCTCGACCAGAAGCAGCACATCCTCGAGATGTTCCCGGTCATCGAGCGCCTCGAGCACCTGCTCGCGCAGCTCGAAGCCGAGATCGACATCCTGCAGGTCGAAAAGCGCATCCGCGGGCGCGTGAAGCGCCAGATGGAAAAGAGCCAGCGCGAGTACTACCTGAACGAACAGGTCAAGGCGATCCAGAAGGAACTGGGCGAAGGCGAGGAGGGTGCGGATCTCGAGGAACTCGAGAAGCGCATCAACGCCGCGCGCATGCCGAAGGAAGCCAAGAAGAAGGCCGACGCCGAGCTGAAGAAGCTGAAGCTGATGTCGCCGATGTCGGCGGAAGCGACCGTCGTGCGCAACTACATCGACACGCTGATCGGCCTGCCGTGGCGCAAGAAGAGCAAGGTCAACAACGACCTGTCGAACGCCGAGCAGGTGCTCGACGAGGATCACTTCGGCCTCGAGAAGGTCAAGGAACGGATCCTCGAGTATCTCGCGGTGCAACAGCGCGTGGACAAGGTCAAGGCGCCGATCCTGTGCCTCGTCGGGCCTCCGGGTGTCGGCAAGACCTCGCTCGGCCAGTCGATCGCCCGTGCGACGAACCGCAAGTTCGTCCGCATGGCGCTCGGCGGCGTGCGTGACGAAGCCGAGATCCGCGGTCACCGCCGTACGTACATCGGTTCGATGCCGGGCAAGATCCTGCAAAGCCTCGCGAAGGTCGGCGTGCGCAATCCGCTCTTCCTGCTCGACGAAGTCGACAAGATGGGCATGGATTTCCGCGGCGATCCGTCGTCGGCGCTGCTCGAAGTGCTCGATCCGGAACAGAACCACACGTTCGCCGACCACTACATCGAAGTCGACTTCGACCTGTCGGACGTGATGTTCGTCGCGACGTCGAACTCGCTGAACATCCCGCCGCCGCTGCTCGACCGGATGGAAGTGATCCGTCTGTCGGGCTACACGGAAGACGAGAAGGTCAGCATTGCCCAGCGTTACCTGCTGCCGAAGCAGAAGAAGAACAACGGGCTGAAGGACGGCGAGATCGAGGTCACCGAGCAGGCGATCCGCGACATCATCCGCTACTACACGCGCGAAGCCGGTGTGCGTTCGCTCGAGCGGGAAGTGTCGAAGATCTGCCGCAAGGTCGTGAAGATGCTGCTGCTGAAGAAGGCATCGGGCGCGATCAAGGTCGATGGCGAGAACCTCGACACGTTCCTCGGCGTGCGCAAGTACGACTTCGGCCTCGCGGCGAAGGAAAACCAGGTCGGTCAGGTGACGGGCCTCGCGTGGACGGAAGTCGGCGGCGACCTGCTGACGATCGAAGCCGCGGTGATGCCGGGCAAGGGCAACGTGATCCGTACGGGTTCGCTCGGCGACGTGATGAAGGAGTCGGTCGAGGCTGCGCGTTCGGTCGTGCGCTCGCGTTCGCGTCGTCTCGGCATCAAGGACGAAGCGTTCGAGAAGCAGGACATCCACATCCACGTGCCGGAAGGCGCGACGCCGAAGGACGGTCCGTCCGCCGGCGGTGCGATGACGACCGCGCTGGTGTCGGTGCTGACGGGTATTCCCGTGCGGGCCGACGTCGCGATGACGGGCGAAATCACGTTGCGTGGCGAAGTGCTGCCGATCGGCGGGCTGAAGGAAAAGCTGCTGGCTGCGCATCGCGGCGGCATCAAGCTCGTGCTGATTCCGGAAGAGAACGTGAAGGATCTCGCGGACATTCCGGACAACGTGAAGAACGCGATCGAGATCGTGCCGGTCCGCTGGATCGACAAGGTGCTGGAGCTCGCGCTCGAGCGTTCGCCGACGCCGCTGCCGCCGGAAGAAGAAGCGAAGGCTGCGGCGCCGGTCGGTGAGGCGGCGAAGGATGCCGGCTCGACGGAAGTCGTCAAGCACTGACCCTGAGCACCGTCGTTGCTGACGGTCGTTCACGAAACCCGCGGCGATGTCCGCGGGTTTTTTTTATGCGCAGCACAATCGTGCGAGCGCGTGGGTTAAAAAAAATTCACGCGCAGGCTTGGCAAAATGATCGGGGATGAATTAAACTTGCGGGCTCGCTGATTGTTGATGCGCAAACGCAGATCGCAGTCAGAACGAATCGGAAACGGGTGCTTAGCTCAGCTGGTAGAGCGGCGCCCTTACAAGGCGTAGGTCGGGGGTTCGAACCCCTCAGCACCCACCAGTTTCCCGATTCAGCCAGACCAAGGAGCGGTAGTTCAGTCGGTTAGAATACCGGCCTGTCACGCCGGGGGTCGCGGGTTCGAGTCCCGTCCGCTCCGCCAAACAAACAACAATGCCCGCCTTGTGCGGGCATTGTTGTTTGTGCGTTCGGTTTGCGCCCGCTGCCGGGCGCGTAACTGCGGAGCGGAGGAAGCCGCCTGCTCGGCTTCCGGCGGGACGAGAAGGGCTGCGCTTGCAAGCGCAGCTGCGGCCTGCGGGAGGTAGGCGAGTCCCGTCCACTCCGCCAGAAAATGAAAAAGCCCGCCTTGTGCGGGCTTTTTCATTTGTATCGTCGTGATTCCACTCCGCGCTCGAGCACAGCATTGCCTGCGTTTTATCCCGTCCCACCCCGTATGTTGTAATATCGGTCGTTTTGTCCAATTTACCCGTCACGCATGCTCGATTTCTTCCGTAATCACCAGCGCCTGATGATGGCGCTCCTGCTCCTGATCGTGTTGCCGGGGCTGGGTTTCGTCGGGATCCAAGGTTTCCGCGGTTTCTTCGACGACAGTGCGAACGTCGCGGCAGTCAACGGGCACAAGATCACGCGGGTCGAATTCGACGGCGCGTTCCGCCAGCAGATCGACCAGGCGCGCCAGGCGCTCGGCGGGCAGTTCGACATCAAGATGTTCGACACGCCCGAACATCGCAAGCAGGTGCTCGACGGCCTGATCCAGCAACGCGTGCTGGCCGACGAGACGCAGCGTCTGCACCTGACCGCATCCGACAACGCGGTGCGCGACGCGCTGATGAGCGACCCGATGATCGCGTCGCTGAAGAAGCCCGACGGCACGATCGACGTCGAACGCTATGCGCAGCTGCTGTCGTTCCAGGGGATGACGCCCGAGCAGTACCAGGAGCGCGTGCGCTACAGCCTGTCGCTGCAGCAGATTCCGGCCAGCATCGTGTCGAGCGCGTTCACGCCGAAGAGCCTCGCGCAACGCCTGTCCGAACTCGCCGCGCAGCAGCGTGAAGTGCAGGCGCTCGTGTTGAAGACGAGCGACTTCGCAGCGAAGGTCCAGCCGACCGACGCGCAGCTCACCGCGTACTACGACGCGCACAAGCAGAGCTTCGCGACGCCGGAAACCGCGACGATCCAGTACCTCGTCTATTCGCCGGCCGCCGCGGCCGCGAGCGCGCAGCCGACCGAAGCGGACATCAAGAAGTTTTACGACGACAACCCGACGCACTTCCGTACCGAAGCGCAGGTGCGCGTGAGCCACATCTTCATCGCCGCGCCGGGCAGCGCCAGCGCGGCCGACAAGGCAGCAGCAAAGGCGAAGGCCGAGCAACTGCTGGCCGACGTGAAGGCGCATCCGGACCAGTTCGCGCAGATTGCACAGAAGAGCTCGCAGGACGCGCCGTCGGCGGCGAAGGGCGGCGACCTCGGCTTCATCACGCGCGGCTCGACCGCGGGCGGCAAGGCGTTCGACGATGCCGCGTTCTCGCTCAAGCAGGGCGACGTGAGCGGTATCGTGCAGTCGGATCTCGGTTTTCACATCCTGAAGGCGACCGAAGTGAAGCCGGCGATCGTCAAGCCGTTCGCGGAAGTGAAGGACCAGATCGCGGTCGACCTGAAGCAGCAGTACGCATCGAAGGCGTTCTCGGACAACGCGGAGGGCTTCACGTCGACCGTCTACGAAAAGGCGAAGACGCTGCAGCCGGCCGCGGACAAGTACAAGCTGACGATTCAGACGGCCACCGTCACGCCGACGCCGAATCCGCAACTGCCGCCGACGAGTCCGTTGAACAATCCGAAGTTCCTGGCCGCCGTGTTCGCGAACGACGCGGTGAAGAACCAGAACAACACGCAGGCGATCGACGTCGGCAACAACACGCTAATCTCGGCGCGCGTGACCGAGCACAAGCCGGCCGCGGTGCCCGCGCTCGACGCGATCAAGGACGTCGTGCGCCAGAAGGTCATCGCCGAGCAGGCCGCGGAACTCGCGAAGAAGGACGGTGCAGCGAAGCTGGCCGAGCTGCAGAAGTCGAAGTCGACCGACGGGTTCGCGGCTGCGCAGAAGGTGTCGCGCACGCAATCGCAGGGCCTGACGCCGGCTGCGCTGAGCGCCGTCTACAAGGTTGATGCGAAGACACTGCCGGCTTACGTCGGGGTCGATCTCGGCGCGGACGGTTATGCGATCTATCGCGTGAACGCGGTGATCCCGGGTTCGGCGGTCGATCCGCAGCAACTGGCGGCCGCGCAGCAGCAGATGGCGCAGGTCGATGCGCAGAGCGAAGGCGAAGCGTACCTCGCCGCGCTGCGCGATCGTTCGAAGGTGAAGCTGTACGGCAGCACGACGGCCAGCCAGCAGCAGGACGGCGACAACTGAGCCTCGTTTCGCCCGCAACCATCAAAAAGCCCCGCTCGAAGCGGGGCTTTTTGTTTTCCGACGCTCGGCTGCGATCAGCCGTGCGGCTTGCCGAGCAGCGGCTTCAGTGCAGGCCACACATTGTCGAGCAGGATGCCCTGCGCCTGCTGCGCGGGATGCATCTGGTCGGCCTGGAACAGCTCGGGCTTGTTCTCGATGCCGGCCAGCAGGAACGGCACGAGCGGCACGCCGAGGTCTTTCGACAGCCGTGTATAGACTGCGTGGAACTTCTGCGTGTAGTCCGGGCCGTAATTGGGTGGCACGTACATACCGACCAGCACGACCTTCGCCCGCGCGCGCTGGGCGCTCGCGATGATGTCGCGCAGGTTCTGCTCGGTCGTCGCGAGCGGTACGCCGCGCAGCGCGTCGTTCGAGCCGAGTTCGACGACGACGATCGACGGCTTGAGCCGCTGCAGCACCGCGGGCAGCCGCGCACGGCCGCCGCTCGTGGTGTCGCCGCTGACGCTGGCGTTCGCGACGCTATAATCGATTCGCTCGGTCGTGAGCCGTTGCCGCAGCAGTGCCACCCAGCCGGTGTCGCGCGGCAAGCCGTATTCGGCCGAGAGACTGTCGCCGAGCACGACGATCACGGGCGGGCCCGATGCGGGCGCCGTCGCGGCGCGCGCGGGCACGGTGACGGCCAGCAGGGTGCCCAGCAGCGCGGCGGCCGCCGCGCGTCTTTTCCAGCGAAATGTCGTGTCCATGTTCAAGATTACCGATCCGATCATCGAAGTCCATGACGTGTGCAAGCGGGTTGCCGATGCAACGGGCGAGCTGACGATCCTCGACGGCATCACGCTCGCCGTGCAGCCGGGCAGCAGCCTCGCGATCGTCGGCGCGTCGGGGTCGGGCAAATCGACGCTGCTTGGCCTGCTTGCAGGGTTGGACAGCGCGACGAGCGGCACGGTTCGCCTGCTCGGCCGCGCGCTCGACCAGCTCGACGAGGACGAACGCGCGGCGCTGCGCAACGGCGCGGTCGGCTTCGTGTTCCAGTCGTTCCAGTTGATGCCGCATCTGACGGCGCTCGAGAACGTGATGCTGCCGCTCGAACTGCAGGGCGGCATCAGCGCGCGCGATGCGGCCGACCGCGCGCGGGCGCTGCTCGTGCAGGTCGGTCTCGGCGAACGCACCGCGCATTATCCGAGACTGCTGTCGGGCGGCGAACAGCAGCGTGTCGCGCTCGCCCGCGCGTTCGTCACGCGCCCGGCGATCCTGTTCGCCGACGAGCCGACCGGCAGTCTCGACGCGGCCACCGGCCACGCGGTCATCGACCTGATGTTCGAGTTGAACCGCACGCACGGCGCGACGCTCGTGCTCGTCACGCACGATGCCGAACTCGCGCGCCGCTGCGCGACGACCGTCACCATCGATGCCGGGCGCATCGTCGCGCCGCATGCGGCTTCGCGCGACGCATGAAGGTTCGTGCCGGCCGCGCGGCGTGGATCGCGCGGCCGGCACGGGCATGACGCCGTTGCGTCAGTGCTTCAACGCTTGAGCGCCGCGCGGGCGCGCTCGATCAGCGCCGTGGTCGACGAGTCGTGCTTCGCCGGATCGACCGATTCGGCCGACAGGTCGGCTTCCACCACCTTGCCGAGAATCTTGCCGAGCTCGACGCCCCACTGGTCGAACGGATTGATGTCCCACACCGTCGCCTGCACGAGCACCTTGTGCTCGTAAAGCGCGATCAGCGCGCCGAGCGTGCGCGGTGTCAGCGCATCGACGAGCAGCGTCGTGGTCGGGCGGTTGCCGGGGAACGTCAGGTGCGGCGCGAGCGCTTCCTTGCCGGGCCCGGCGACCTTGCGCGCTTCCTCGAGCGTGCGGCCGAGCATCAGCGCTTCGCTCTGCGCGAAGCAGTTCGCGAGCAGTTTCGGGTGATGGCTCGCGAGCGAATGCTCGGGCGTCAGCACCGCGATGAAGTCGATCGGCACGATCGTTGGCCCCTGATGCAGCATCTGGAAGAACGCATGCTGGCCGTTGGTGCCCGGCTCGCCCCACGTGACGGCCGACGTCGGGTAGTCGACGAAGGTGCCGTCCAGGCGCGCGGATTTGCCATTGCTCTCCATTTCGAGCTGCTGGAGGTACGACGGCAGGTAGTGCAGCGCTTCCGAATACGGCGCGACGAGATAGCTCTGCGAGCCGAAGAAATTCCGGTACCAGATGCCAATCAGGCCGAGCAGCACCGGCAGGTTGCGCTCGAGCGGCGCTTCGCGGAAGTGACGGTCCATGTCGTTCGCGCCGGCCAGCAGTTCGTCGAACTGTTCGGGGCCGATCGCGATCATGATCGACAGGCCGACCGCCGACCACAGCGAATAGCGGCCGCCGACCCAGTCCCACATTTCGAACACGTTGTCCGCGGCGATGCCGAACTTCACGACTTCGGCCGGGTTCGCCGACACGCCGACGAAGTGCTTCGCGAGCGCATCCTCGGGGCAGCCGCGCGCGACGAACCAGTCGCGCAGCGAGCGTGCGTTCGTCATCGTCTCGAGCGTCGTGAAGGTCTTCGACACGATGATCGCGAGCGTTTCCTCGGGATCGACCTGTTCGAGCACGCGCGCGAGATCGGCGCCGTCGACGTTCGACACGAAGTGCGTCGAGATCTCGGGCGTCGCGACGTGGTGCAGCGCATGCACGACCATCTTCGGGCCGAGATCGGAGCCGCCGATGCCGATGTTGATCACGTGGCGAATGCGCTTGCCCGTATAGCCCGTCCACGTGCCGCTGCGCACGGCGCGCGCGAACGTCGCCATCTTCGCGCGCTCGGCGCTCACCTGCGCATGGAACGGCGCTTGCGGGTCGGTCGCGCGCAGCGCGGTGTGCAGCGCGGCGCGGCCTTCGGTCGGGTTGACGATCTCGCCCGCGAACATCGCGTCGCGGCGCGCCTCGACGCCGGCGTCGCGCGCGAGCTGCACGAGCAGGCGCAGCGTTTCGTCGTCGATGCGATTCTTCGAGAAATCGGCCGCGAGACCGCCGCCCGGAATCGTGAAGCGTTCGGCGCGGGTCGGCGCGCGATCGTTTTCCGGCGCGAACCAGTCGCGCAGCCGCGCGTGGCGGATCTGTTCGAAGTGGGATTGAAGGGCAGTCCAGGCGGGGAGCGATTTCAGCGTCATGGCGGTTCGAGTGAAGCGTGAATCGGGAGGAATGCCGCGCCGGCTCATCGGGATCGGAAAGCCGGCGGACGAGAAGGCCCGCCGTGCGGCGGGGCAGTCAGTATAGCGGCGTTACGTGTCGGCGCGCGGCGACGGGTAAAAAAGGCGATTGATCAGCGTGCGTACCATCGGCGCGAGCTCGCCGGCGGTGAGCCCGGCCGGGCCGGTGCCGTTCGCGGTCAGCGTGTCGGCCGCGAGACCGTGCAGGTAGACGCCGGCCAGCGCGGCTTCGTACGGCGCGACCCGCTGCGCGAGCAGCGCGCCGATCAGGCCGCCGAGCACGTCGCCGGTGCCGCCCGTGGCGAGCGCCGCGTTGCCGGTCGGGTTGATCGTCACGCGGCCGTCGGGCGCCGCAATCACCGTGCCCGAGCCTTTCAGTACGACGATGGCCGCGTAACGTGCGGCGAGCGCTTGTGCGGCGGCGACGCGATCGCGCTGCACCGAGGCCGTGTCGCCGCCGAGCAGGCGCGCGGCTTCGAGCGGATGCGGCGTCAGCACGCACGGATTGCCGCGCGCGCCGCGCGTGGCGACGGCGGCCGCGAGGTCCGCGTGCGTCGCGACGAGGTTCAGCGCGTCGGCGTCGAGCAGCGTCGCGATGTCGTGCGCGAGTACGTCGCGCACCAGCGTCGCCGCGGCTTCGCGTGTGCCGAGCCCGCAACCGGCCGCGATCGCGGTCATCGCGCCGAGGTCGAGCGTGTCGGCCGGATGCAGCATCAGTTCGGGGAAGGGCGGATCGTACGGCGGCGCGCCTGCGCCGAGGAAGCCGACGTGCACCTTGCCGGCGCCCGCGAACAGCGCGGCGCGGGCGGCGAGGATCGGCGCGCCGCACATGCCGGTATCGCCGCCGAGCACCGCGAGGCTGCCGTACGTGCCCTTGTGGGACGCGAAGGCGCGCACGGGCAGCGCCGCGGCGAACCGCGCGGGCGCATTCAGCACGATGGCCGGCGCGGCGGGTGGCGTGACGTCGAGCGACGCGACGTGGATCTCGCCGGCGAGATCGCGGCCATCGCCCGTGTAGAGGCCGGGCTTCGCGCCGATGAAGGTGAGCGTGTGGGTGGCCGCGACGGCGACGCCCGCGCCGACGATCCGGCCCGTGTCGCTGTCGAGCCCGCTCGGCACGTCGAGCGCCAGCACGCGGCCGCCGCCGCGCGCATGGGCGGCGATGCGTGCGGCCTGCTCGGCGAACGCGCCGTCGAGCGCGCGGCCGAGACCGATGCCGAACAGCCCGTCGACGACCCACGCGTAACCATCCAGCGACGCGGGCGGGGTAGCCGACAGCGGCACGCCGGCCGAGCGCGCGAGACCGAGCGCCCATTGCGCGTCGTCCGGCTTGACCGGTACCGGCATCCACGCATGCGTCGCGACGCCGAGTTGCTGGAGCTGCGCGGCGGCGACCAGTGCGTCGCCGCCGTTGTTGCCGGGGCCGACCGCGAACCAGACGGGGCGATCGTCGCCGGCGACGCGCTCGGACAGCCAGCGCGCGGCGGCGGCGCCGGCGCGGCCCATCAGCGTGTGCGGCGGCAGCGCGGCGGTTGCGTCGGCTTCGGTCGCGCGCAGGTCGGCGACGCGCAAGAGCGCGATCGGATCGGAATCGGGAAGCGGGTGGGTAACGGTCATCGCGGGATCGTGGCGGCTGGCAAGGATGCCGCCACGAGTCGGCCCCGCGGCGGTCAGGTCGTGAAGCGGCCGGCGCTCAGCGCGGCGAGCGTGTCGGCGGGCCAGTGCTGGACGTTGCCGCCCAGATAGTCGGTCACCACTTTAGCAGACCCGCACGCGAGGCCCCAGCCGGCCGGGCCATGGCCGAAATTGACGAACACGCGTGGATGCGGGGTCGGACCCACGACGGGCAGGCCGTCCGGCGACAGCAGTTGCATGCCTTGCCACGACAGCGCGGCCGAAATCTTCGCGGCGCCGGGCACCCAGTCGTGGACGGCCTGGCCGAGCAGCGCGAGCGCGGCCTCGGACAGCGGCTCGGCGAGCGGCTTCGCGGTATCGGCGAGGCTCTGCAGCACGGCGCCGCCGCCGATACGCAACCGCTGGTGGGTACGCGTGATCGAGATGCGCTTGATCGCATCGACGACGCTCAGGTGCGGTGCGTGTTCTTCGTACGCGACCGGCGCGGTGAGCGTATGGGTGCGGACCGGATGCAGCGGCAAGCGCCAGCCGAGCCGTTCGAGCAGCGGGAGGCTGCCCGCGCCGGCGGCGACCACGATCGCGTCGGCGGACATCACGTCGACCTCGCGCGCCTTCGCCGTGTTCCGGTTGCCCGGCGGCACGAGCTCGACCGCCGCGCGGCCGTTGTCGATGCGGATCGCGGTGACGTCCGCGCCGAAGCGGAACTGCACGCCGTGCTCGTCGAGCGTCTGCTTGACCAGTTTCGCGAACAGCGGGCAGTTGCCGGTGCGCTCGGTTTCGAGCAGCACGCCGCCGGCAAAGCCGGGCTCCGCCGGCACCGACGGTTCGAGCGCCGCGCATTCGTCGGCGGTGAGCGTGCGGTACGGCTGGTCGAGCGTGCGCAGCAGGTCGAGCGCGGGCTGCAGCGCGTCCCAGTCGCGCGGATCGCGCACCACGTGCAGGATGCCGGGTTTCTGCTCGAATTCGAGCTCGAGGCGCGCCTCGATATCGGCGAGCGTGTCGCGCGACACGTCGATCAGCGGGCGCAGCCGCGCGTACTGCGCGGCGAACACGTCGGGCTCGCGCAGCGTGCCGAGCTGCTTGACGAAGCGGCGCACGCCGCCGTTGAAGCCCGGCTTGTAGACGATGCCGCTGTCGCGCGGCTGGCGCTGGCGCATGAACGTCGGGCCGAACCAGACGTCGAGCGGGCTCGGCAGCAGCGCGCCGCCGTCGCCGTAGGTCGCGCCTTGCGCGACGGTCGCGTGGCGTTCGACCACGCACACGCGATGGCCGGCCGCGCGCAGCTGGTAGGCGGTGGCGACGCCGCTGATTCCGCCGCCGATGACGATGACATCCATGGATTGCTTCGATGACGGGCGGCGCGCACGCCGCCCGGTGAGAATTCGCTGAGGGCCCGGGCCCGGTGAACCCGGAATGATAGCGCCAAAAGTGCGCGAGCCGGCGCCGGCCGAGCATGGGTCGTGCGGTTGCGCGACGGCGGCCGGCGTGCGACCCGCGCAGGCCGGTCCGGCGGCCGGCCGTGCGCGCCCCGCGCCCGGGCACCGGTGCGGTGCAGGCGGACTACCGATCGGCCGGTCTTGGGCGGCCGACTTCCGGGTATAATTACGGCCTTCCTTTCGCCCCACGTCGCCACCTCGCGCGACTCATCGACGTCAGTCCAGCCCATGGCTCACTTCTCGTGTTTTCCCGGCGCTTCGGCCCTCTCCGATTTCCGTCAAACCCGTCTGCTCGACACGCTCAGGCAAATCGACGCCAACATCGTCGCGGTGCGCGGCCAGTTCCTGCACTTCGTCAATGCGGCCGAGCCGCTGTCGGTCGACGACAGCGCGCGCATCGATGCGCTGATGCACTACGGCGAGCCGTTCCAGCCGGCGGGCGAGAAGGGCGCGACCGAGACCTTCGTCGTGCTGCCGCGCTTCGGCACGGTCTCGCCGTGGGCGAGCAAGGCAACCGACATCGCGCAGCACTGCGGTCTCACGCAGGTGCGCCGCATCGAGCGCGGCGTCGAATTCACGGTCACGCTGAAGTCGGGCCTGCTCGGCGGCAAGAAGGCGCTGTCGGACGACGCGCGCGCGGCCGTCGCGGCTGCACTGCATGACCGGATGACCGAAAGCGTGGTCGCGGCGCGCGACGACGCGAAGCACCTGTTCGACGAACTGCCGGCCAAGCCGCTCGCGAGCGTAGACGTGCTGGGCGTCGGCCGCGGCGCGCTGGAGCGCGCGAACGCCGAGCTGGGCCTCGCGCTCGCCGACGACGAGATCGACTACCTGGTCGACGCGTTCCGCAAGCTCGAACGCAACCCGACCGACGTCGAACTGATGATGTTCGCGCAGGCGAACAGCGAACACTGCCGCCACAAGATCTTCAACGCGCAGTGGACGATCGACGGCGAAGCACAGGACATGTCGCTGTTCGCGATGATCCGCAACACCGAGAAGCTGAGCCCGCAGGGCACCATCGTCGCGTATTCGGACAACTCGTCGATCATGGTCGGCGCCGAAGCCGAGCGCTGGTTCCCGCGCAAGGCCGGTGCGGCCGGCGAGCCGGGTGAGCGCTACGACCGCCACACCGAGCTCACGCACACGCTGATGAAGGTGGAGACGCACAACCACCCGACGGCGATCTCGCCGTTCCCGGGGGCGGCGACCGGCGCGGGCGGCGAAATCCGCGACGAAGGCGCGACGGGCCGCGGCGCGCGTCCGAAGGCCGGCCTCACGGGCTTCACCGTGTCGAACCTCGACCTGCCCGACGCCCGCCAGCCGTGGGAAAACGCGCGCGACGCCGCGCAGCCGGTGGCCGAGCGCAACCCGAACGAGCAGCACGGCCCGTACGGCCGTCCGGACCGCATCGCGTCGCCGCTGCAGATCATGATCGACGGCCCGCTCGGCGGCGCCGCGTTCAACAACGAATTCGGCCGCCCGAACCTCGGCGGCTATTTCCGTGTGTACGAGCAGAACGTCGGCGGCACGGTGCACGGCTATCACAAGCCGATCATGATCGCGGGCGGCCTCGGCAACATCGCGGATCAGCACACGCACAAGCACGACGTGCCGGCCGGCTCGCTGCTGATCCAGATTGGCGGCCCCGGCATGCGGATCGGCATGGGCGGCGGCGCCGCGAGCTCGATGGCGACCGGCGCGAACACGGCCGAACTCGACTTCGACTCGGTGCAGCGCGGCAACCCGGAAATCGAGCGTCGCGCGCAGGAAGTGATCAACGGCTGCTGGCAGCTCGGCGCGGAAAACCCGATCCTGAGCATCCACGACGTCGGCGCGGGCGGCCTGTCGAACGCATTCCCCGAAATCGTCGACGGCGCGGGCAAGGGCGCGCGCTTCGAATTGCGCAAGGTCGCGCTCGAGGAATCGGGCCTGTCGCCGCGCGAAATCTGGTCGAACGAGGCACAGGAGCGCTACGTGCTGGCGATCGCGCCGGCCGACCTGCCGCGCTTCGAGGCGATCTGCGCGCGCGAGCGCTGCCCGTTCGCGGTGGTCGGTGTCGCGACCGACGAACGCCAGTTGAAGCTCGTCGACGACGAAGCGACGGGCGCCGACGAATACCCGGTCGACATGCCGATGGAAGTGCTGCTCGGCAAGCCGCCGCGCATGCACCGCGACGTCACGCGCGTCGCGACCGAGCGAGCGCCGGTCGACGTGACGGGCATCGCGCTGTCGGCCGTCGCGCTCGACGTGCTGAAGCACCCGACGGTCGGCAGCAAGTCGTTCCTGATCACGATCGGCGACCGTTCGGTCGGCGGTACGTCGGTGCGCGACCAGATGGTCGGCCCGTGGCAGGTGCCGGTGGCCGACTGCGCGATCACCGCGCTCGACTACGCGGGCTTCAAGGGTGAGGCGATGACGATGGCCGAGCGCACGCCGCTCGCCGTGATCGATGCGCCGGCATCGGGCCGCATGGCCGTCGGCGAAGCGATCACGAACATCGCGAGCGCGCCGATCGCGTCGCTCGACAAGCTGAAGCTGTCGGCGAACTGGATGGCCGCGTGCGGCACGGCCGGCGAGGACGCCGCGCTGTTCGACACGGTCAAGGCGATCGGCATGGAGCTGTGCCCGGCGCTCGGGATCGGCATCCCGGTCGGCAAGGACTCGCTGTCGATGAAGACGAAGTGGGACGAGCAGGGCGTCGCGAAGGAAGTCGTGTCGCCGGTGTCGCTGATCATCTCCGCGTTCGCGCCGGTCGAGGACGTGCGCCGTCATCTCACGCCGCAACTGCGCCGCGTCGCCGACGCGGGCGACACCGTGCTGATCGCGATCGATCTCGGCCGCGGCAAGAACCGGATGGGTGGCAGCATCTTCGCGCAGGTCACGCAGCAGGTCGGCGACACGACGCCGGACGTCGACGACGCGGAAGACCTGAAGCGCTTCTTCAACGCGATCCAGTCGCTCAATGCGCAGGACAAGCTGCTCGCGTACCACGACCGCTCGGACGGCGGCCTGTGGGCGACGGTGTGCGAAATGGCGTTCGCGGGCCATGCGGGCGTGTCGCTGAACGTCGACATGCTGACGCTCGACCCGAACCACGAATCCGACTACGGCGACGCGAAGGACTGGGCGAAGCAGACGAGCGGCCTGCGCGACGACCGCACGCTGCGCGCGCTGTTCTCCGAAGAGCTCGGCGCTGTCGTGCAGGTGCGCGCATCCGACCGCGATGCGGTGCTCGGCGCGCTGCGCGAATTCGGTCTGTCGACGTGTTCGCACGTGATCGGCTCGGTCAACGATCGCGACGTGATCGAGGTGTACCGCGACGCGAAGAAGATCTTCGATGCGCCGCGTGCCGAACTCCATCGCGCATGGAGCGAAGTGAGCTGGCGCATCGCGCGCCTGCGCGACAACCCGGCCTGCGCGGATGCCGAATACGACGCGCTGCTCGACGCGGCCGATCCGGGCCTCTCGCCGGTGCTCACGTTCGACCCGGCCGACGACATCGCCGCGCCGTTCATCGCGACGGGCGCGCGGCCGCGCGTCGCGATCCTGCGCGAGCAGGGCGTGAACTCGCATCTGGAAACCGCGTACGCGTTCGATCGCGCAGGCTTCGATGCGCACGACGTGCACATGAGCGACCTGCTCGCCGGCCGCGCGACGCTGGCCGATTTCGCGGGTGCGGTCGCGTGCGGTGGCTTCTCGTACGGCGACGTGCTGGGCGCGGGCGAAGGCTGGGCGAAGACGATCCGTTTCAACGCGAACCTTGCCGACATGTTCTCGGCGTTCTTCGCGCGTCCCGATACGTTCGCCCTCGGTATCTGCAACGGCTGCCAGATGCTGTCGAGCATCGCGTCGATGATCCCGGGCGCGGAAGCGTGGCCGAAGTTCACGCGTAACAAGTCCGAGCAGTTCGAGGCGCGCTTCTCGTTCGTCGAGGTGGAGAAGTCGCCGTCGATCTTCTTCGCGGGGATGGAAGGCTCGCGGATTCCGGTCGCGGTCGCGCACGGCGAAGGCTACGCGGACTTCTCGCAGCAGGGCGACATCGATCGCGTCGCGGTCGCGATGCGCTACGTCGACCACCGCGGCGAAGCGACCGAACGCTATCCGTTCAACCCGAACGGGTCGCCGGCCGGCATCACGTCGGTCACGACGGCCGACGGCCGCTTCTCGGTGCTGATGCCGCACATGGAGCGTGTGCATCGTACGGTCACGATGAGCTGGCACCCGGAAGGCTGGGGTGAAGCGAGCCCGTGGCTGCGCGTGTTCCGCAACGCGCGCCGCTGGATCGGCTGATCGGATGATGTTCGACCCGAACGCGCCGGTCGAGGTCGTCACGCTGCGTGACGAACGGGCGAGCGAGGCCGATGCGATCGGCCGCGTGATCCGGGCGGCGTTCGCGGGCGAGCCGCAGGGCGGCGAGTTCGAACAGCGCATCGTCGACACGCTGCGCACGGACGGGGCGCTGAGCGTATCGCTCGTCGCGGAGCGCGACGGGCGTATCGTCGGGCACGTCGCGTTCTCGCCCGTCGCGATCGGCGGCGAGCCGGCCGGCAGCCAGCAGTGGTACGGGCTGGCACCGCTCGCGGTGCGGCCCGATTGCCAGCGGCAAAGCATCGGCGCGGGGCTCGTGCGCACGGGGCTCGACGCGTTGCGGCGGCTCGGCGCGCGTGGCTGCGTGGTGCTGGGCGAGCCCGCGTATTACACGCGTTTCGGGTTCGAACCGCACGGCGACATCGTGTTTCCAGGCGTGCCGCCCGAGTATTTCCTCGCGCTGCCGTTCGACGAATCGGCGCCGCTGCCGGCGGGCGACGTGCGTTATCACGACGTGTTCTATCCCGCCGCGTAGCGAACGCCGCAGGCGGGTAACACCTGGTATGGGAAAGCCGCTCTTCGGAGCGGTTTTTTATTGCGCGTCGGCCACGCACCATCGCGTCGCGCTACATCTGTTTCGTGCACGCCAAAAGAAAAAGCCGCTCCGAAGAGCGGCTTTTCGATGCGCGTATGACGCGCGCCGGCGTTACTGGATCTTCGCCTGCTGACGCAGACCTTCCTCGAACGCCTGCAGCTTCTGCTGCACGAGCTGCTGCGCGATCTGCGCCTTCACCTGGTCGAACGGCGGCGGCGCGATGTCGCGGATGTCGTCGACGCGGATGATGTGCCAGCCGAACTGCGTCTTCACCGGCGCGTCGGTCATCTGGCCTTTCTGCAGCTTCTGCGCGGCTGCCGCGAATTCCGGCACGTACGCCTTCGGGTCCGACCAGTCGAGATCGCCGCCGTTCTTGCCCGAACCCGGGTCCTTCGAGTATTGCTTCGCGAGGTCCTCGAACTTCGCGCCGCCCTTGATCTTCGCGATCAGGTCCTTCGCCTGCTGCTCGTTGTCGACGAGGATGTGGTGCAGGTGGTACTCGCGGTTGCCGCCCACGCCCTTGACGAGTTCGTCATAGCGCGCCTTCACTTCGGCATCGGTCGGCTGGTTCTTCTTCAGGAAGCTCTCGATCATCGAGCGCAGCACGACGGTCTGCTGCGCGACGGCGACTTGCGCCTTCACGTCCGGACGATTCGGGATGCCTTCGCGGATCGCTTCCTGCATCAGGATTTCGCGGTTCACCAGTTCCTGGCGCACGGCCTGCTGCAGTTGCGGGCCGTCGGTCTGGCCTTGCTGGACGAGCTGCGCGACCATCGCGTCGGCGCGCGACTTCGGAATCGGCGTGCCGTTGACGACGGCGATGTTCTGGGCGAATGCCGGTGCCGCTGCAAAAGCAGCCGCCGCGACCCACAGGCGGGGGGATTTCAGGATCATCGGGAATTCCTAATGAGACTAGATTGAAGATTCGTTGAATTCTTCGGGCGTGTAAGCCACGATCGCGAGCGCGTGAATGCCGCGCTGCATCGCATCAGCGAGCGCATCATACACCAGCCGGTGCCGCGCGACGCGCGGCTTGCCCGCGAACGCGGACGAGACGATCGTGACCGTGAAATGGCCGCCGGAGGCCGCGCCCGCATGGCCCGCGTGCTGCGCGCTGTCGTCGCGCACGGTGAGCGACAGCGGCGCGAGCGACGCGGTGAGGCGCGCTTCGATCAGCGCGATGCGTTCGTCGGCGGAGGCGTGGAGAAAGGCGTCGCTCATGTCATTCGTCCTTCAGGTACTTCGTGAGCCACAGGCTCTGCAGGATGATGAACACGACCATCGCGCCCGTCGTACCGAACAGCTTGAAGTTCACCCATTGCGATTCGGTGAAGTTGTGCACCACGTACAGGTTCGCGACGCCGAGCACCGCGAAGAACAGCGCCCAGGCGACGTTCAGCTTGTCCCACACGGGCACGGGCAGCGTGAGCTGCTTGCCCATCATCTTCTCGATCAGGTTCTTGCCGAACGCATAGCGTGCGGCGAGCAGCCCGATCGCAAACAGCCAGTACAACACAGTCGGTTTCCATTGAATGAATTTCTCGTCATGCAGGACGAGGGTGGCGCCACCGAACACGACGATCACGCCGAGGCTGACCCACAGCATCGTGTCGACCTTCCGGTGCCGGAAGGCGACCCAGGCGACCTGGGCCAGCGTCGCGACGATCGCGACGGCGGTGGCGGTGAAGATGCCCCAGACCTTGAAGGCGACAAAAAACAGGATGATCGGAAACAGATCGAACAGGAATTTCATGGCGCTCGCAGCTGCGTGACGGGCCGCTGGCGCGGCCCGTCACCGTTGTAGGGACCCGCCAGGCATCGCCGTCGCGGATCGGGGGCGGGCCGCCCCGGGCTGGCTGCCTCGGCGATCCGCCCGGCGCCGCTCATTCGTTTTCGGGTCGGGACTCGAAGTTTAACGCAGCCGAATTGATGCAGTACCGCAAACCGGTCTTGTCGCGCGGGCCGTCCTCGAACACGTGGCCCAGATGCGCGCCGCAATTGTTGCAGCGCACTTCGACGCGCACCATCCCGTGCGAGTAGTCGACCTTCTCGTCAATCACCTCGCCGTTGAGCGGCTTGAAGTAGCTGGGCCACCCGCAGCCGGAGTGGAACTTGGCGCCGGATTCGAACAGCGGCGTGCTGCAGACGACGCACTTGTAGATGCCGGCGTCCTCGGTGTCGGTGTATTCGCCGGTGAACGCGCGCTCGGTCGCCGCGTGCTGCGTGACCTCGTACTGCATCGGCGTGAGCCGGCGGCGCAGTTCGGCGTCGTCCTTCTGGTACGGGAAGGTCTTGTCGTCGGAATCGTGGGACATGGGGGTTCTCCTGATCGGTCGGTCGAGATGCGCGGGTTGCGGGCTCAGGACGAGCAGCTCACTTCGAGCGAGCCGGCCCAGTCGGGCGGCAACGCCGCGTACGCTTCATGCTCCGGTTGTTCGTCGAACGGACGGCGCAGGATCTGCGCGAGCCGCTCGACTTCCGAAAAATCCTTTTCCTTCGCGCGCCGGATCGCGACTTCGGCCAGATGGTTGCGAAGCACGTATTTGGGGTTCGCGCGGTTCATTGCAACCGCGCGCGCCGCGTCGTCGCGCGTTTCCTCGGACAGCCGCGCGCGGTAGAGGTTCGCCCAGGCGTCGAATGCTTCACGGTCGATGAAGAGGTCGCGCACGGGTGCGTCGCGGCTCGCGTCGTGCTTCGAGATCTGCGCGAGCCGGCGGAACGTCAGCGTGAAATCCGCGTGGCTCGCATGCATCGTCTCGAGCAGCTTGTTCGCGAGTTCGGCGTCGCCCTCGCGTTCGAGTTCGAGGCCGAGTTTCGCGCGCATCGCGCGTTCGAGCGCGGGGCCGAAGCGCTCCGGAAACTTCGCGAGCACGGCCTGTGCGTCGTCCACCGCGCGCTCGGCGCGCGCATCGTCGTCGGCGATGCCGTGCTGCAGCCCGATCAGCGGCAGCAGCGCCTGCGCGAGGCAGTAGCAGTTCCAGTGCGCGATGCGCGGCTGCATCCGGTACGCATAGCGGCCGCTGGTGTCCGAGTGGTTGCAGATGTGGTTCGCATCGAACGCATCGACGAAGCCGAACGGACCGTAGTCGATCGTCACGCCGAGAATCGACATGTTGTCGGTGTTCATCACGCCGTGGCAGAAGCCGACGGCCTGCCATTGCGCGACGAGGTCGGCCGTGCGCAACGTCGCCGCTTCGAGCAGCGCGAGGTACGGATCGTCCGCGTCGCGGCAGGCCGGATAGAAGCGGTCGATCACGTGGTCGGCAAGCTGGCGCAGCAGGTCGGGGCGATCGTTCGAAAAGAAGTGCTCGAAGTGGCCGAAGCGCACGAAGCTTTCCGACACGCGGGTGACGACGGCCGCCGTCTCGATCTCCTCGCGCACCACCGGCTGGTCGGAGCCGATCACCGTCAGCGCGCGCGTGGTCGGGATGCCGAGGTGATGCATCGCTTCCGAGCACAGGAATTCGCGGATCGACGAGCGCAGCACCGCGCGGCCGTCGCCCATGCGCGAATACGGCGTGCGGCCGCCGCCCTTGAGCTGCAGTTCGTAGCGCCGGCCGTCGGTGCCGGGCAGTTCGCCGATCGTCAGCGCGCGGCCGTCGCCGAGCTGGCCGGCCCACACGCCGAACTGATGGCCGGAGTAGACCGACGCGTACGGCATCGCGTGCGCGGGCCAGTCGCGCGTCGGGTTGCCGGCGAACAGCTCGGCGAAACCCGGCTGCGCGGCGATCGAGGGCGGCAGGTCGAGCAGTTGCGCGACGTCGTCGGAAAAGCCGACGACGTACGGCGCGGCGAGCGGCGCGGCCGGCAGCCGCGTATGAAACGCGTCGCCGAGCGTGACGAACGCGCGTTCGGCGGGCGCGCCGAGCGTCGCGGCGAGGTCGGGCAGGGTGTCAGCCGCATCGGCTGCGCTTCGGGAAAACGACATATTGAGCGCCTCTGGGTAAGCCGATATTGTAAGGCGGCGCCGCGCCGCCCGCATGGCGGCCCGCGCACCGTGCGCCACGCCCGTCCGGGGCCGCTGACGGGCGCACACCGGGATGGCTTCCGTACGGAAACCGTCCCCTGGCTGGTCACCGATTCGCATCCTCAGGGAGAACAAGACGATGGGTAAGCCGTTGCTGGGCCAGATGATGGATGTGCCGCTGCTGGTGTCGTCGCTGATTTCGCATGCCGCGCGGCACGCCGGCGACACGGAGATCGTGTCGAAGCGCGTGGAAGGCGACCTGCATCGCTATACGTACCGCGATTGCGAACGCCGCGCGAAGCAGCTGGCGCAGGCGCTCGCGCGGCTCGGCGTCGAGACCGGCGACCGCGTCGGCACGCTGGCGTGGAACGGCTACCGGCACCTGGAAGCGTATTACGGGATCGGCGGGATGGGCGCCGTGTGCCACACGATCAACCCGCGCCTGTTTCCCGAACAGATCGCGTACATCGTCAATCACGCGGAAGACCGCTACGTCTTCTTCGACATCAATTTCGCGCCGCTCGTCGATGCGATCGCGCCGCAATGCCCGCACGTGAAGGGCTGGATCGCGATGACGGACGCCGCGCACCTGCCGTCCGGCGCGACGCCGTTCCTCTGCTACGAAACGCTCGTCGAAGCCGAGGACGGGCGCTACGACTGGCCGCGGCTCGACGAGCAGCAGGCGTCGGGGCTCTGCTACACGTCGGGCACGACCGGCAACCCGAAGGGCGTGCTGTATTCGCATCGCTCGACCGTGCTGCATGCTTACGGCGCCGCGCTGCCCGACGCAATGAACCTGTCCGCGATGGACGCCGTGCTGCCCGTCGTGCCGATGTTCCACGTCAACGCGTGGGGGCTGCCGTACGCGGTGCCGCTGACGGGCGGCAAGCTCGTGCTGCCCGGCAAGGATCTCGACGGGAAATCGCTGTACGAGCTGATGGAGGCCGAGCGCGTGACGTTCTCCGCGGGCGTGCCGACCGTGTGGCTCGGCCTGCTGAACTACATGCGCGAGGCCGGCGTGCGTTTCTCGACGCTGAACCGCACGGTGATCGGCGGCTCCGCGTGCCCGCCCGCGATGCTGCGCACGTTCGAGGACGAATACGGCGTGCGCGTGATCCATGCGTGGGGGATGACCGAACTGTCGCCGCTCGGCACGCTCGCGAAGCTCAACTGGGCGCAGTCGCAGCGGCCGCTCGACGCGCAGCGCCGGCTGCTCGAGAAGCAGGGGCGCGTGATCTGCGGCGTCGACATGCGGATCGTCGGCGACGACGGCCGCGAGCTGCCGTGGGACGGTGTCGCATTCGGCGAACTGCAGGTGCGCGGGCCGTGGGTGATCGACCACTACTTTCGCGGCGATGCGTCGCCGCTGGCGGACGGCTGGTTTCCGACCGGCGACGTCGCGACGATCGACCCCGACGGCTTTCTGCAGATCACCGACCGCAGCAAGGACGTGATCAAGTCGGGCGGCGAGTGGATCAGCTCGATCGACATCGAGAACGTCGCGATCGCGCATCCCGGGGTGGCCGAAGCCGCGTGCATCGCGTGTGCGCACCCGAAATGGACCGAGCGGCCGCTGCTCGTCGTGGTGCCGCGCGAAGGCGCGAACCTGACCCGCGACACGCTGCTCGCGTTCTACGAGGGCAAGGTCGCGAAATGGTGGATTCCGGACGACGTCGTGTTCGTCGAATCGTTGCCGCACACCGCGACCGGCAAGCTGCAGAAGCTGAAGTTGCGAGAGACGTTCCGCGATTACGTGTTGCCCACGGCGGTGTGCGCGCCGTAAGGCCCAAGCCCGGGTCGCGGCCGGCCCGCGTATCCGTCGCCCGATGCCGGTCGCCCGATCCGTCCCCGGATCGGGAGCAAAATTCAAATTGAACGACCGTGCTTTTTCGTTGTATGCTGCCTCCGTTCATCCGGACATGCGGCCGTTCGACCGCGCACAATGAAAGCGCAGCCAATCCGGCGCGCGATGCATGGAGGCAGGCAGATGGCAGTGGATTACTCGACTCGCGACGGCGTGGCCGTCATCACGCTCAACAATCCGCCCGTCAACGGGCTCGGCCTGTCGACCCGCCAGGGCGTCATGGACGCGCTCGATCGCGCCGCGCGGGACCCGTCGGTCACGGCCATCGTGCTGACCGGCGCGGGCCGCGCGTTCTCGGGCGGTGCCGACATCACCGAATTCAATACGCCGAAGGCGCTGCAGGAGCCGACGCTGCACACCGTGATCCGCGCGGTGGAGGCGAGCGCGAAGCCGGTCGTCGCGGCGCTGCACAGCGTCGTGATGGGCGGCGGCCTCGAGCTCGCGCTCGGCGCGCATTACCGCGTCGCGGCGCCCGGCGCGCAGGTCGCGCTGCCCGAGGTGAAGCTCGGGCTGCTGCCGGGCGCGGGCGGCACGCAGCGCCTGCCGCGCGCGGTCGGGCTCGAAACCGCGCTGAACATGATCGTGTCGGGCGCGCCGGTACCGTCGGAGCAGCTCGCGAAGAGCGGGCTGTTCGACGAAATGGCCGACGGCGACCTGCTCGACGCGGCCGTCGCGTTCGCCCGCAAGGTCGGCGCGCAGAAGGGGCCGCATCCGCGCGTGCGCGATCGCAAGATCGTCCACGAGAACGCGGCGGGCTTCATCCAGTTCGCGCGCAATTCCGCGCGGGCCGCCGCGCCGAATTACCCCGCGCTGCACAAGTGCATCGACGCGATCGAGGCCGGCGTGCTGAACGGTTTCGACAAGGGCAGCGTCGCCGAGCGCGAGGGTTTCGTCGCGCTGATGATGACGCCGGAAAGCCGCGCGCTGCGCCACGCATTCTTCGGCGAGCGGGCGGCAAGCAAGATTCCCGACGTGCCGGCCGATACGCCGCTGCGCGAGATCCGCCGGGTCGGCGTGATCGGCGCGGGCACGATGGGCGGCGGGATCGCGATGAACTTCATCAACGCGGGACTGCCCGTCACGCTGCTCGAGACGAAGCAGGACGCGCTCGAGCGCGGTCTCGCGACGATCCGCAAGAACTACGACGCGCAGGTGAAGAAGGGCAAGCTCACGCAGGAGAAGCTCGATGCGCGCCTGGCGCTGATCACGCCGACGCTGTCCTACGACGACCTGAAGGAGGCCGACCTGATCGTCGAGGCCGTGTTCGAGGAACTTGGCGTGAAGGAGCAGGTGTTCAGGAAGCTCGACGAAGTCGCGAAGCCGGGCGCGATTCTCGCGTCGAACACGTCCACGCTCGACGTCGACAAGATCGCGGCGTTCACGAAGCGCCCGCAGGACGTGGTTGGCATGCACTTCTTCAGCCCCGCGAACGTGATGAAGCTGCTCGAGGTCGTGCGCGGCGCGCAGACCGCGAAGGACGTGCTCGCGACCGTGATGGCGGTGGCGAAGAAGATCCGCAAGACGGCGGTGGTGTCGGGCGTGTGCGACGGCTTCATCGGCAACCGGATGATCGAGCAGTACATCCGCCAGGCGCTGTTCATGCTCGAGGAAGGCGCGCTGCCCGCGCAGGTCGATCGCGCGATCGAGAAGTTCGGCTTCGCGATGGGGCCGTTCCGGATGAGCGACCTCGCCGGCAACGACATCGGCTGGGCGATCCGCAAGCGGCGCTACGTCGAGCAGCCCGATCTGCAGTATTCGAAGATCGCCGATCGCCTGTGCGAACAGGGCCGCTTCGGCCAGAAGACGGGCGCCGGCTGGTACGACTACGTGCCGGGCGACCGCAAGGCGAAGCCGTCGTCGCTCGTCGACGAGATGGTCGTCGCGTATTCGAAGGAGCGCGGCGTCGAGCGGCGCAAGATCGGCGACGACGAGATCGTCGAGCGGCTGGTGTTCGCGCTCGTCAACGAAGGCGCGAAGATCCTCGAGGAGAAGATCGCGTCGAAGGCGTCCGACATCGACATGGTCTACCTGACCGGCTATGGCTTCCCGCTGTGGCGCGGCGGGCCGATGCTGTACGCGGATACGGTCGGCCTCTATAACGTCGAGCGCGCGATCCGCCGCTATGCGGCCGCACCGAACGGCGACGCGTGGCAGCTCGCGCCGTCGATCGCGGAACTGGCGAAGGCCGGCCGCGGGTTCAACGGCTGACGCCGCCGCATCGCATCGCGGCGCGACCGATCCTGTCTGGAGACACGCAATGAAACGCACCGACGACGTCCTGCTCGTGATCGACGTGCAATACGACTTCATGCCGGGCGGCGCGCTCGCGGTGCCCGACGGCGATGCGGTCGTGCCGGTGATCAACGCGCTCGCGCAACGCTTCGACCAGGTCGTGCTCACGCAGGACTGGCACCCGCGCGAGCACGTGTCGTTCGCGGCGAACCATCCGGGCCGCGAGCCGTTCTCGACGCTCGCGCTGCCGTACGGCGAGCAGGTGCTGTGGCCCGTGCACTGCGTGCAGGACACCGACGGCGCGGCGCTGCATCGCGACCTCGACATCCCGCACGCGCGGCTCGTGATCCGCAAGGGCGGCGACGCGCAGGTCGACAGCTATTCCGCGTTCGTCGAAGCCGACCGCACGACACGCACGGGGCTCGCGGGCTATCTGCGCGAACTCGGGGCGAAGCGCGTGTGGTGCTGCGGGCTCGCGACCGACTATTGCGTCGCGTGGTCGGCGCTCGATGCGCGCGCGGCCGGTTTCGAAGCCGCGGTGATCAACGATGCGTGCCGTGCGATCGACCTGAACGGGTCGCTCGCGCACGCATGGCAGCAGATGCAGGCAGCGGGCGTCGTGCATGCGACGTCCGCGGGCGCGCGCCCGGCGGCGTAGCGCATTTCCCATCCGAATCAGCAGGACCGAAGGAGACTCGCATGACCGAAGCCGTAATCGTATCGACCGCACGCACGCCGCTGGCGAAATCCTGGCGCGGTGCCTTCAACATGACGCACGGCGCGACGCTCGGCGGCCACGTGGTCGCGGCCGCGCTCGAACGCGCGAAGCTCGACCCGGCGCGCGTCGAGGACGTGATCATGGGCTGCGCGAACCCCGAAGGCGCGACGGGCGCGAACATCGCGCGGCAGATCGCGCTGCGCGCCGGCTTGCCGGTCAGCGTGCCGGGGATGACGGTGAACCGTTTCTGTTCGTCGGGGCTGCAGACCATCGCGCTGGCCGCGCAGCGGATCATCGCGGGCGAAGGCGAGGTCTATGTGGCCGGCGGCGTCGAGTCGATCTCGTGCGTGCAGAACGAGATGAACCGGCACATGGTCCAGGAAGGCTGGCTCGTCCAGCACAAGCCCGAGATCTACTGGAACATGCTGCAGACCGCGGAAAACGTCGCGAAGCGCTACGGGATCTCGAAGGAGCGGCAGGATGCCTACGGCGTGCAGTCGCAACTGCGCGCCGCGGCCGCGCAGGAAGCCGGGCGTTTTCGCGACGAGATCGTGCCGATCACCGTGCTCGCGGGCATCGCCGACAAGGCGACGGGCCGCCTGTTCACGCAGGAAGTGACGGTCTCGGCCGACGAAGGCATCCGCCCCGACACGACGCTCGAAGGCGTGTCGAAGATCCGTTCGGCGGTGCCGGGCGGCGTGATCACCGCGGGCAATGCGAGCCAGTTCTCGGACGGCGCATCGGCATGCGTCGTGATGAGCGCCGACGCCGCGCAGCGCGAAGGGTTGCAGCCGCTGGGCGCGTTCCGCGGCTTCGCGGTGGCCGGCTGCGAACCGGACGAAATGGGCATCGGCCCGGTGTTCGCGGTACCCAAGCTGCTGAAGCAGGCCGGGCTGACGGTCGACGACATCGGGCTGTGGGAGCTGAACGAGGCGTTCGCGGTGCAGGTGCTGTACTGCCGCGACACGCTCGGGATCCCTGAGGACCGCCTGAACGTCAACGGCGGCGCGATCGCGGTCGGCCATCCGTATGGCGTGTCGGGCGCGCGCCTGACGGGCCATGCGCTGATCGAGGGCAAGCGGCGCGGCGTGAAGTACGCGGTCGTCACGATGTGCATCGGCGGCGGGCAGGGCGCGGCCGGCCTGTTCGAAATCCTCTGATCTTTGACCGGCGGCGGCCGCGGTGGCGCTTCGGCGTTACCGCCCGCCGCCGCAGTGAATCGGCGCGGCGCGCGCGCCATTCGCAACCAACGGGAAGCACAAGGCATGCACCCGGCAATGCCGTTTCCCCGGACTTGTCAAACGAATTGCCCCACCTATACTTGCTCTGACATTTGCCTTTCGGCACGATGGGCCAGATCGCGCGTCGCGTGATCCGTGCCGAGACGATTCGAACCAACGCAGCAGACCGACCGGGGACCGAATGAGTACGACCTATGCAGCCGGGGAACCGCCGCGCGTCGTCAGCGCGGCCGCGAGGCTCTACGCGAAATGCCTGCTGGTCGGATTCGCGTTGCTGCCCGCCTATCTGATTGCCTATCTGTGGTTCTTCAGCGACCGGGGCGTCGTGTTCGAGAACCACGCTTTCCATGAAATCGCGATCGCGGCGGCGACACTCGAAGGCGCGTTCGTCACCTACGTGACGTGGGTGTGCTACCGGTCGTCAGGCGAGCCGCTGCTGCGCTGGCTGACGCTCGGTTTTCTCGGCTTCGCGATGATCTATGCGCTGCACGGGGCGTTCACCGGGATGGCGCACCACAATATCTGGCTGTTCCTGCTGTACGGGCCCGCGTCGCGGTTCGTGATGTCGGCGCTGCTGCTCACGGGCCTGCTGTCGTATTCGCGTCCGCCGGACCGGCTCGACAAGCGCACGAGCATGCGGACGTGGTTGCCGTGGATCGTGTTCTTCCTGATCGTCAACGTGGCGGTTGCGTACATCGCCTATTCGCCGGTCGCGGGCGCGCTGGGCACGCGGCTGTCGATGGAAGGCGGCGCGCTGGTGTTCTCGCTGCTGAACGTGTGCCTGCTGCTCGCGCGGCGCATCCGCTCGCCGCTGATGGTGATCTACGGCGTGTCGATCATGGCGTTCGCGCTATCGTCGCTCGCGTTCATCCTCGGCAAGCCGTGGAATCACATGTGGTGGCTCGCGCATGCGATCTTCGCGGGCGGATTCTTCCTGCTCAGTTACGGCGTCGTGCAGGCGCTGCAGACGACACGCTCGTTCTCGGCGATCTACAGCCAGGAAGACCTGATGAGCCGGCTGTCGGAATCGATGGCGCGTACCGAGAGCGCGCTGCAGGAACTGCGGCGCACGAACCAGAAGCTCGAATACATGGCCGCGACCGACCCGATGACGGGCGCGTCGAACCGCCGGCAGTTCATCGCGCAGGTCGAGCGTGAGATCGTGCGGGCCGAGCGAGACGGCACGCCGTTCTGCCTGCTCGCGCTCGATCTCGACAATTTCAAGAACATCAACGATGCATACGGGCACCAGATCGGCGACGAGGTGCTGCGCGGCGTCGTGCGCCAGTGCCTCGAGGCAATTCGGCCGGCGGGCGCGCTCGCGCGGGTCGGCGGCGAGGAGTTCATGGCGCTCTTGCCGGAGATGCCGCTCGAAGGCGCGCGGATGACCGCCGAGCGCGTGCGTTCGTCGATTTCGAGTTCGCCGTTCGGGCTCGACTTCAAGCGCGTGCAGGTGACGGTCAGCGTCGGCGTCGCGCAATACGGCGTCGACGGCAGCACGGTCGATGCGCTGCTGCGGGTGGTCGACGAGCGGCTGTATCAGGCGAAGCGGGAAGGGCGCAACCGCGTGGTGTCGCGCTAACCGGATCTGCACCGAAAGCCCCGGCGGCGGGAGTGCCGCCGGGCTTTTGCGGGCCGGTGTCGGTGTCGGCCTGCTCACGCGCGGCGACGCGCTAGCGCGACGCTACCGCCGTCGCCTGCTTCGACTGGTCGTCCTGCATCGACTGCGACGCCTGCCACCAGTACTTGCCCGCACGCTGCTGCGGATCGCGGATCGCGAGATACGTCGTACTCCAGAGCTGCGCCGCGTTGGCTTCGGTCGCATCCGCACTGCGCGTGCCGAATGCGTCGGTCTGGTACTTGCCGTTCACGTAGGACCACGTCCACATTTCCGACGTGCGCATGTCGCGCCCGTTCGAGATCACCTGCCAGATCGTCTGCCGCGCCTGCGTGAGCAGCGTGCGTGTCGTAGCCGACAGGTCCTGGCGCGCCAGCTGGCGATCGAGCCCGGCCACCCACATCGCCTGCTGCCACGACCAGATCACCGTGCCGTGATACGCGGAGCTCGTGAACTTCGGCCACAGCGACGAGCTCGCATACGCGGGGTTCGCGATCAGCATCCCGACATCCGTCACGAGCCCGGTCGGGAACGGCCGCGTGACGTCACTGACGATCCGCTGGAGCTGATCGTCCGGCGGCGTACCGAACAGCAGCGCGAAACCGCCGTCCGAATTCATCACCGGAATCGGGTTGCCCTGCTGGTCGAGCGACAGCGCGTAGAAGGCCAGCGGTGCGTTGGGCGCGGCGCCGGCCGGCACGCCAGCGGACGGCGCATAGGCCGACACGTCGGTGGCCGCCTGCGCGGCCGGCACGCTGACCTGGAACAGCGGCGGCGCCTGCGTTTCCCACGTGACCGCCTGGTTCGCCGTGTTGGCGAGCGTCGCGCGTTGCTGGGCATCGAGGTACGGATCGAGCAGGCCGCGGGCGAGGAACGCGTTCGCCGCGCGCAGCGCGGCCGGCACGAGCACCGCGTTCACGTCGTACGGGTACACGCCGCCGCCGAGACCGTCGGTGCTGTCGCGCCAGTTGCCGACGATTTCGCCGGGCCGCAGGTGGATCAGGTTCGCGACCGACGGCTGCTGCGCGAACGGTTGCGCGGTCGTCGCGACGTGCAGCAGATTGACGACGAGGCGGCTGCCGTTGGTCTGCCCGTCGCTGCCGCGCTGCGCCAGATACGCGGCGGCGCGGGCCTGGCCGCGCGCATCGTCGATCAGCCACGCGGCCGCGATCGGTGCGAGCAGGTAGTCGCTGTCGATCATCTTGTAGTCGTAGGTCGGTGTCGCATCGTTCGGCCGCCCGTTCTTCTGGTTGTCGACCAGCGCGAATTCGCCGATGCCTTCCTCGTGCGCGACCTTGCCGTCGGCCGACAGGCGGCTCAGCACCGACGACAGGCCGGCCTCGATCGCCGCGGGTTCGAGCACGGGCATCAGCATGCGGACCGAGATCAGCGTGTCGCGGCCGAAGTACGTGTCGTACTGCCACGAGCCGGCCAGCAGCTTGTCGTTGAAGCTCAGGAATTCGAGCACGTTCTGGCTGACCGGGTCGGGATTTACCGACGGTGCGAACAGGTCGGCGTGCGTGATCGGCGACAGCGGCGTCTCGCCCGATAGCGCATCGATGTGCAGCTTCAGCGTGTGCGAACCCGCGGGTGCGTTGAGCACGAGCTTGCCGCCCGCTGCCGGCGCGATGCTGCCGCCGTCGCGCAGCGTGATGCGCAGCGCATAGCCGGGCGCGCCGTCGAGCCGGTCGCGTTGCCATTGTGCGGTGCTGCCCTGGACCGTCGGCGCGGTGAGGATCTGCTGCGGGATCGTCGCGCCGCCGTTGAAGTCGCGCAGGAAGCGCACGTTGCTGAGCACGCCCTGCCGGATCGTCAGCGTACCGGTGTCGACCGACACGTCGGCGCCGATGCCGTACAGCGGGCGGCCGTGCGTGTCCGGCGCCGACAGCGCCGACGGCGGCGTGTCGAGGGTCCAGTTCACCGGCTGCGCGGTGTCGTCGAACCACAGCCCGGTGCCGCTGTTGCCGGCGGGGAACACCACCAGCAGGCGCGGCTTCGTCGACGAGCGCACCAGCAGGTGCGCGGCGACCTTGTCCTGCCGGTAGAACGCGTTGATCTGGCCGCCGGTGTCCATGCGGAACGACAACGCGGCGGTGTTCGATGGCGGGGTGGTGGACTTGACGTCGTCGTCGTTGCAGGCCGACAGCAGGCCGGCGCAGACGAGCCCGAGACACAGCGACTTCGCAAGGCGATGCATGTTGATGTCCCTCCTGATGACTGGCGATTTTTTATCTGGATGTTCTAAGCGGCGGATCTTTTGTCCGTTTGGTCTCGCTTTGTATTCACTCTGCCGAATAATCGAAATGAATCGGGGTGTTGCGCTTCTTCGAAAGGAAAATAGGTTGGCAAATTAACAGAATGGCTGATAAATGCCGAACGCTGAAAACGACAGGGGCGAGCGTCGATTTCCTACGGGAAGGCCGATACGAAGGGCCTTCGCGCAGGTGAGCTGCGAATCCGGAGCGGCGAGGAAAACGATACGTAAGCCGTCGTAGGCGATTCTAAATTTACGGGAAAGTCGAAGTCAATAATGTTTTGTTTTTCGCGTATTGAATTGGAAAATTGGTCGCAATTATTACCCGCATCGCCGGTAAAACTTGCGATTTGACGAATTAGGAATTAACGCACTCCGGATATCCGGTGACAAAACGATCGGCAATACTCCATCGGGCCGGCGATTGATGCCGGACAGGAAACGAATCGCCGCGTTATGTCGGTCGGTGTCGTGACGGGCCGACATGTGCCGCAACCGCGCGGGCGACCTTCTCAGCAATCCGTGTTCCTGCGTCTGTCCGTAGTGCGAGGCGTCGTCGTCTGATCTCAAACCGGCCGCTGGCGGACGCAGTACGGCGGGCCGTCGCCTTCGGAGCCGCGCCGGCAGAAGCCGCTTGCCGAAGAGAACGCGAAGCTCGCGCGGCTCGTTCGTGGCCGATCCGTCGCCCGAAGCCCGCTACGAGCGGGCAATTTCTCGCACTCGGTATTTATAATCGCGCACGGCGGAGCCCTTCCAATCGCAGTGAGCGCGAATATCGGCCCAACTGATTTAGTATGAGCAATCTGCGCTCGGCGGGAGGGGCGCTCATTCCCAGTGAGGAGACCCATGCACCCCCGTCGGACTGCCCCTTACGTCATCGTGGCAATTGCTTCCATGATCGCGTGCGCGCTCATGGCGCTATGCGTGCTGCAACTCTTGCAGAGCCGCGACGACGCGATGGAGCGTGCAAGGGAAACGTCACGCAACCTCGGACTTGTCGCCGAGCGCGACATCGAACGCAATTTCGAGTTGTACGACCTGTCTTTGCAGGCCGTCATCCATGGGTTGCAGCGCCGCGATGTGATGGACGCTTCGCCCAGCTTGCGCCGTGCCGTGCTGTTCGATCACGCGATGACCGCGGAATTTCTCGGTTCGATGCTCGTGATGGATGCAGGCGGCAATATCGTCCTGGATTCGGGCTATGACGAGCCGCGCAAGGGCAATTTCGCCGATCGCCGATACTTCACGATCCACCGCGACAATCCGAACGTCGGACTCTATGTCAGTGACCCATTCGTATCCCGTTTGCGGGGAGGCATGCTCAGTATCGCGCTTACGCGGCGGATTTCGAACCCCGATGG
Source organism: Burkholderia sp. E168m15 (assembly GCF_016586105.1). Lineage (NCBI taxonomy): Bacteria > Pseudomonadati > Pseudomonadota > Betaproteobacteria > Burkholderiales > Burkholderiaceae > Burkholderia > Burkholderia sp. E168m15. Next base: position 7,896 of record NZ_BCPO01000059.1, on the reverse strand, counting down.
ATCGTTTGGCGGCATTGCCGTTATTGCGGTCAATCTTGAATATTTTCATCAGCTCTTCGCCGGGCTTTCGCTTGGCAAACATGGCTCGATTTCGCTGATCGGCGAAGACGGCAAGATGGTGATGCGTCAGCCGTACGATGTGCATACCATCGGCCGCGACCTCAGCAAGGCCGCAACGTTCCGGCGTTTCCAGACCGCGCGAGAGGGCTCCTTCTCTGAAACCTCGTCGATCGACGGCGTGCGCCGCCTCTACTACTTCAAGCATTTGCCGAAACTGCCGCTGATCATCATGGTCGCGGAGGCCGAGCAGGACATTTACGCCGCCTGGCGGCAACGTGCGATCACGATCGGCGGACTGGTCGCGACGTTCGGGGTGGCGTTCATCGCGCTGTCGCTGCTGCTCGGTTCGCAGCTGCGGCGCCGTATGCGAGCCGAGTCGGAACTCGTGCTGCTCGCCCGGACGGACGGTCTCACCGGCCTGAGCAATCGCCGCAGCTTTGGCGAGGTACTGGACAACGAGTGGCGTCGCGCCCGGCGTGCGCGTTCCGTTTTCTCGCTGCTGTTCGTGGATGTGGACCGGTTCAAGGCTTACAACGACACGTACGGTCATCAGGCCGGGGACGATGCGTTGGCGGCGGTCGCGCGGTGCATCGGCGAGAACATTCGCCGGCCGGCCGATACGGCGGCTCGTTATGGCGGGGAGGAGTTCGTCGTGTTGCTCCCCGACACGTCGCAAACCGGCGCGGCGCAGATCGCCGAGCGGATTCGTGCGGCCATCGACGAGTTGGCCCTCGAGCACGCTGGCAGCGAATACGGGCGTGTTACCGCGAGCATTGGCCTGGCGAGCTGGACGCCCGATCAGGAAGGGCAGCCTGATGCCGTGATCAAGGCGGCTGATGAGGCGCTGTACTACGCGAAGGCGACTGGTCGGAACAAGGTCGCCGCGTTGCAGCCGGCGGAGTGAGGGGGCTGCATCGTGCGTGCCGTCAGACGCGTGCCAGCGGTGACCGAACCCGACGGACGCACCTCAAGAACAGTCCATTGCCGTCGGTAAGTTTGGTAGGCTTGTCGCCTGCCTTCGCTTGTCGGATCTTGATGTCGGTAAGTGGCACGGTGAAAAAGCGGGTATCGTCCCGGAAGATTTCAAACGATGCCCGCTTTTTTCGACCGGGTGCGATTCCGAGCGAACGAGAGCGAACGGCAGGCGGGCGCAAGGTGCCCGACTGGCAAGGGTTCAGGCCAATCGCCGAACCAACACGAACAGGAGCAACCGAAGTGATCAGACATATCGTCATGTGGAAGTTGAAGGAATCGGCCGAAGGCGCGACGCGTGCGCAGAACGCGCTGAAGCTGAAGGAAAAGCTCGAAGGCTGCCGCGATCTCGTGCCGGGCACCTTGCAGATCGACGTCGGCCTGGCGACGCCGGGCCTCGACGCGACCGCCGACATCGTGCTCGTCTCCGATTTCACCGACAAGGCCGCGCTGGACGCGTACCAGGTGCATCCGGTTCACCAGGAAGTGAAGAAATTCGTCGTCGCGGTGGCCGAATCGCGCGAATGCGTCGACTACATCGTCGACGTCGCACGATGAGCGACGCGGCAACCCCGACGGAAGGCCCGTCGATCGAAAGCCCGTTCGTCGATCTGCTCGGCGTGCAGCTCGTGTCCGCGAAGGATGGTGCGAGCGAAATCGTGCTGCCGCTCGAGGAGCGCCACATGAACACGTGGAGCATCGCGCACGGCGGCGTGACGATGACGCTCGCCGATATCGCGCTCGCGATGGCGGCGCGCAGTTTGACCGACGACGGCGTCGGCGTCGTCACGGTCGAGATGAAGGTGAACTTCATGCAGCCGGGCCGCGGCGAGCTGCGCGCCTACGGGCGCGTGATGCACCGCTCGACGACGATGGCCTATTGCGAAGGCGAAGTGCGCGACAGCGACGGCAATTTCGTCGCGAAGGCGCTCGGTACGTTCAAGTACATGCGGCGGCTCGCGGTCGGCCGCGACATCAAGCGGCAACGCTCGCGCACGGCGCCGGACGCGCAGCCCGGCCCGAGCGACGCGTAAACGCTCCCGCCATGCACGGCCCTGTCTCTTCGATGAGGCAGGGCCGTTTCGTTTTGCAGCCCGGATGCCGGCACACCGCGCGCCGCGCCGGTCCGGCCCCCGCGTGGCATCATGTCACGCTTGTCCGCTTTGTCCGTTCACGGCGCCACGCCGGCGCCGTCCATACCGATGCCGCTGAATCCGAAGATCGCCCAGGTGCTCGACATGATCGAGCGCGCGAAACGTCCGTCGTATCACCATCAGACGCCGCAGCAGGCCCGCGCCGCATACGAGAAGAGCGCGCCGATCCTCGACGTCGCGCCGGCGCCGATGCATTCGGTGGAGGAATGCGTGGTGCCGACGCGCGACGGCCGCACGATCGGCGCGCGGCTGTATCTGCCGGTCGCGCCGAGCCTGGCGGAGCCGCTGCCCGCGCTCGTCTATTACCACGGCGGCGGCTTCACGGTCGGCAGCGTCGACACGCATGATGCGCTGTGTCGGATGTTCGCGCACGATGCGCAATGCGCGGTGCTGTCTGTCGGCTACCGGCTCGCGCCCGAACACAGGTTTCCGACCGCGGTGAACGACGCGGACGACGCATTGCAGTGGCTGCATCGCGAAGCCGCCACGTTCGGCATCGACGCCGCGCGGCTGGCGGTCGGCGGCGACAGTGCGGGCGGCACGCTCGCGACGGTCTGCGCGGTGCTCGCGCGCGACGCGGGCATTCGTCTTGCGCTGCAACTGCTGATCTATCCGGGCGTGACGCGTTACCAGGACACCGAATCGCACGCACGGCTCGCCAACGGCTACCTGTTGACGCAGGACACGATCCAGTGGTTCTTCACGCAGTACGTGCGCGATCAGGCCGATCGCGACGACTGGCGTTTCGCGCCGCTCGACGGCACGCGCGATGCGCCGTCGTTCGCGGGCGTCGCGCCGGCGTGGATCGCGACGGCCGAATACGATCCGCTGAGCGACGAGGGCGCCGCGTACGCGGACAAGTTGCGCGTGGCCGGCAACGCGGTCACGCTGGTCTGCTATCCGGGGATGATCCACGAATTCTTCAAGATGGGCGGCTACGTGCCGGAGGTGCGGGCCGCGCATGCCGATGCGGTCGCGGCACTGAAGGCTGCATTCGACGAGGTTTGACGGCGAGCGCCCGAAGGCGCGCACGCCGCGGGAGGATGGCGATGACGAATGGCGCGGGCGGGGTGGAAACGGGCGACTGGACGGTCCTGGGCGGCGATGCTGCACGCATCCGCGACGCGGTGTTCGTGCGCGAGCAGCAGATTCCGCCGGAATGGGAGCTCGACGACGACGATCCGCTGTCGCTGCATGCGGTCGCGTACCGGACCGACGCGGCGACCGGGCTGCGCCGCGCGGTCGCGACGGGGCGGCTGCTGCCGTCCGGCACGATCGGCCGCGTCGCGGTGTTGGCCGACATGCGCGGGCAGGGCGTTGGGTCGGCCGTGCTCAATGCGCTGCTGGACGCCGCGCGCCGCCGCGGTGAAGCCGTCGTGCGGCTGTACGCGCAGGATTCGGCGGTGTCGTTCTATCTGCGGCACGGCTTCGCGGCGGTCGGCGAACCGTTCGTCGAAGCCGGCGTGCCGCACGTCGAGATGACGCGCGCGCCGTAGCGCGCCACGTGTGCGCTCAGCGCGGCCGCGCCGCGTCGATATCGAACGTGAACGCGCGCTCGAACGCGCCCGGGCGGACGGTGCGGTGCGAGCCGTCGTCGTCGCTGCGCTCCTTGACCTCCACCGTCAGCCGCACGCCTTCCTTCATCGTGACGCGCAGCGCGGTCGTGCCGCGCGTGCCGTATTCAGGCGTCTCGATGAACGCGGCCGACAACGCGCGCTCGCGCTCGATCGGAATGCCCGTGTGCGGCAATGCATCGTCGTCCGCGACGTGCGGGTCGCGCAGCAGCGCGATCAGTTCGTCGAGCGACGGGGTCGGATTGTCGGTCAACAGCGTGCCGAGCTCCGCGCGCTTGCGCACCACTTTCGGCCAGGGCGTATCGAGCCGTGCATTCGACAGCGCATGCACGCCCGGCGCGATCGCCACGGGCGCGGCGACACGGCTTTCGCCCTCGGGGGCGCGGTTGCAGAACCACGCGAGCTCCCGCCGGCGCCAGTCGCCGACGAGCAGGTTGAAGCCGTTGTACACGGCCGCATGCTCGGCGAGCTGCGCGAGATAGTCGAGCGGCGCGACAGGCGTGCCGCCGAGAAAGTCGGAGACCAGCTTGCCACGGGTCGGTGCGCCCGCGCGGATGTCGAACGGCGCGCGGTAGTTGGTCAGCGCGGCGAAACGGCCGTCGCGCGAGACGCCGAGCCACGTGCCGCCCGCTTCGAGATCGCGGCCGGCCAGTACGCCCGGCACGTCCTCCCACCACGAGAGCGGCGCGCTGGTCCGGCGAAAGAACTCGTCACGATTCGCGACGAGGGTAAAGACGGGACCGGCGGCGGCATCGGGCTGCCAGTCGAAGGCAATCAGACACATCGGGCGAATCTCTCGCAGGAAACGTCGGGCGCCGGCTGCGACTCGCGAGCCGGCGCCCGAACGGGTTGTCAGTGCATCAGACTTCGGTCGGCCACGCGTACGGCAGCGCGTCGAACGCGAGCGCCGGGCCGTCGGCCGAACCGAGGTGCACCGTGCCGCCGTCGAGCGCGGCGAGCTTGATCTCGACGAGCGCGTCGACGCCGCCCGCCGGCGCGGCCGCCGCGTTGACGATCATCCCGCACGGCTGGCCCGGGTCGTCGCTGTGGAACAACTCGACGCCGGCATGCACGGTATCGGTTTCGCCCGCGACGTGCGCGAGCGCGGTGCGGCGCTTGATCGTGCCGCGGTATTGGCTGCGCGCCACCACTTCCTGGCCCGGGTAGCACCCTTTCCTGAAGTTAACGGCACCGATCACGTCGAAGTTGACCATTTGCGGTACGAACTGTTCGACGGCCGGCTGCGTGATGCGCGGCTCGCCCGCGCGAACGTCGAGCCAGTCCCACACGGCGGGCGACACGACCGGCAGCGTGCCGGCCAGCGCGGCGAGGCGCGCGTCGACCTCGGCGCGCGGGCCGATCCACAGATAGCGCTTGCGGCCAGCCGCATCGGGCACGCGGATCAGCGCGCCGGCCGGGCCGTCGACCTTCACGTGCACGCCGTCGGGCAGCGCATCGAAGATGCCGGACAGCGCGTCGCGCACGTCGCCCGCGAAGCCGGCCACCGCGAGCGTGTCGCTCGCGTCCGTCAGCTTCGCCTTCGCGCGCAGCACGAACATCGACAGCCGCTTCTGCACGGCCGGCTGCACGTCCTTCGACACGAGCAGGCGCACATCGTGGCCGGCGCGCCACGTGAGGAACGACGCGAGCAGGCGGCCCTTCGGCGAGCAGTACCCGGACAGCCGGGCGCTGCCGGCATCGAGATGCTCGATGTCGTTGGTGAGCTGGCTGTGCAGGAACGTCGCGGCATCGTCGCCGGCCACGTCGATCACGCCGAACTGCGGCAGCGGCATGCAGGCGGCCGGCGCATCGAAATCGGCGGCGGACGGGCGGGGGAAAACGGGGAGCGAGGCAGATGCGGCCTGGGCAGCCGGTGAAGCGAACGGTGTGCTCATGGAATGAGGGAACAGTCAACCCTGACTTTGACGGAGGCGAGCAAGTATTATATGGGTCTTACCTGAGTCACGTTTCCATGTCCCTACTGAAGAAATGCGCCGCGACGATCGTGGCGCTGGCCGTCGTCGTGGCCGCTGCCGGCGCGGGCGGCGGGTATTACTGGGCAACCCGGCCGCTGTTGCTGGGCTCGGCATCGCTCGACGTCACGATCAAGCCGCGCAGCAGCGTGAAGAGCGTCGCGCTGCAGCTCAAGCGCGGCGGCGTGCCGGTCGAGCCGTTCGCGTTCGTCGCGATGACGCGCGTGCTCGGGCTGTCGAGCCGGCTCAAGTCGGGCAACTACGAATTCAAGACCGGCATCACGCCGTACGACGTGCTGCAGAAGATCGCGCGCGGCGACGTGAACGAGTACGTCGCGACGGTCATCGAGGGCTGGACCTTCAAGCGGATGCGCGCCGAGCTCGACGCGAACCCCGATCTGGCGCACGCGACGGCCGGCATGAGCGACGCCGAGCTGCTGCGCGCGATCGGCGCGTCGGACGGCGCCGTGCAGCGCGGCAGCGGCGAGGGGCTGTTCTTCCCCGATACCTACCTGTTCGACAAGGGCACGAGCGACCTGAACATCTACCGGCGCGCGTACCGCCTGATGCAGACGCGCATCGACGAGGCCTGGGCCGCGCGCACGCCGGGGCTGCCGTACAAGACGCCTTACGAAATGCTGACGATCGCGTCGATCGTCGAGAAGGAAACCGGCCACGCGGCCGACCGCGCGTTCGTCGCGGCCGTGTTCGCGAACCGGCTGCGCATCGGCATGCCGCTGCAGACCGATCCGTCGGTGATCTACGGGCTCGGCGACGCGTACGACGGCCGGCTGCGCAAGCGCGACCTGCAGGCCGACACTCCTTACAATACCTACACCCGACGCGGGCTGCCGCCCACGCCGATCGCGTTGCCGGGTGTCGCCGCGCTGCAGGCGGCGATCAATCCGGCCCCGACGAGCGCGCTCTATTTCGTCGCGAAGGGCGACGGCACGAGCGTGTTCTCGGACACGCTCGGCGACCACAACAAGGCCGTGGATAAATACATACGAGGTCAATAATGGCGAGCGGTAAATTCATCACGTTCGAAGGCATCGACGGGGCGGGGAAGACCACCCACCTGCAATGGTTCTGCGAACGTCTCCAGGGCCGGCTGGCGGCGGCCGGCCGGCAAGTGGTCGTCACCCGCGAGCCGGGCGGCACGCAGCTCGGCGAGAAACTGCGTGAAATCCTGCTGAACCAGCCGATGGATCTCGAAACGGAGGCGCTGCTGATGTTCGCCGCACGGCGCGAGCACCTCGCGCTCGTGATCGAACCGGCGCTCGCGCGCGGCGACTGGGTCGTGTCCGACCGCTTCACCGACGCGACGTTCGCGTACCAGGGCGGCGGCCGCGGGCTGCCGCGCGACAAGCTCGAGACGCTCGAGCGCTGGGTGCAGGGCGGGTTCCAGCCCGACCTCACGGTGCTGTTCGACGTCGCGCCGCAAGTCGCGAGCGAGCGCCGCGGCGCCGTGCGCATGCCCGACAAGTTCGAAAGCGAGTCCGACGCGTTCTTCTCGCGTACACGGGCCGAATACCTGCGGCGCGCGGAAGAGGCGCCGCACCGCTTCGCGATCGTCGACGCGACGCGATCGATTCCCGAGATCCGCCAGCAGCTCGAACGCGTGCTCGCCGCGCTGTAACCCGCAAGGAACGCACCACATGATCTATCCGTGGCAAACCGACGACTGGAACCGCCTGCAGCAATTGCGCGCGCAATGGCCGCATGCGCTGCTGCTGCACGGTCAGGCCGGGATCGGCAAGCTGCAGTTCGCGCAGCATCTCGCGCAGGGTTTCCTGTGCGAATCGCCGCAGCCGAACGGCGAGCCGTGCGGCACCTGCGCGGCCTGCAACTGGTTCTCGCAGGGCAACCATCCCGATTACCGGATCGTGCTGCCCGAGGCGCTGGCGGGCGAGGCGCCGGGCGCGGCGGACGACGCGAAGCCGGCCGACGCGGACGAAGGCGGCAAGAAGACCCGTGCGCCGAGCAAGGAAATCAAGATCGAGCAGGTGCGCGCGCTGCTCGACTTCTGCGGGGTCGGTTCGCACCGCGGCGGCGCGCGCGTCGTCGTGCTGTATCCGGCCGAGGCGCTCAACGTCGCTGCATCGAACGCGTTGCTGAAAACGCTGGAGGAGCCGCCGGCCGGCGTCGTGTTCCTGCTCGTGT